>NZ_JBRRDL010000002.1:0-243443 GCF_056759635.1 Stenotrophomonas sp. STEN056 | reverse complement strand
CCGTGTACAAAACAACCTCCGCGGCCCGCCCCACGCTGGGCCCGCCGGGCCGCGGGGCGCGGGGGGCGGCTTGGCCGCCCCGCGCCGAGCCGGTGAGCGTGCCGGCCCCTGTCGCAGCTGGCACCGATACCGCCACCGATACCGCCACTACCGCGCCGTTGCAGAACACCCCGGCAGAACCGGCACCGCAGCAGGGCTTCCAGCCGGTGAGCGAAGGTGAAATCCGCACCGAGTCGCTGGACGGCGACAACTGACCTTTGGCATAGCGATTGGCTCAGGCTGTGTGCGCTATGCTCGTCCATCTTCCCCACTAATTACGCGAGCAGATCATGGGCAGTTTCAGCATCTGGCACTGGTTGGTCGTGCTGGTCATCGTCCTGCTGGTGTTTGGCACCAAGAAGTTGACCAGCGGCGCCAAGGATCTGGGCAGTGCGGTCAAAGAGTTCAAAAAGGGCATGCGCGACGAGGACAAGCCGGCCGCACAGCTGGGCGACGAGTCGCGTGACGCCGACAAGAGCCGCGACAAGCAGGCTGAGCACGACAACCAAGCGCGTTGATCCGGAGTTCCGGGCGTGTTTGATATCGGCTTCAGCGAGCTGCTGTTGATTGCGGTGGTTGCGTTGGTGGTACTGGGTCCGGAGCGCCTGCCCAAGGCGGCGCGGTTTGCCGGCCTGTGGGTGCGCCGTGCCCGCAACCAGTGGGATTCGGTAAAGCAGGAGCTGGAACGCGAACTGCACGCCGAGGAAATCAAACGCAACCTGCAGGATGTACGCCAGTCGATGCAGCAGGCCGAAACCGAACTGCGTGACCAGGCCAGGCAGGTACGCGATGGCGCCGATGCCTTCCAGCAGGAAGTGCAGCAGCACGACGTTCAAGCGCATGACCTGCCTGCGCCAGCCGAAGGCGAGCGGGTGATCGAACCGCGGCCGATCAAACCGGCAGCGGCATTGCCGCCGGAGATGGCCAACCGCGCCAGCGCAGAACAAACCCCGGTTGCGCCTGCCGATGTGGCCGCACCCGCCACCCCGGAGCGGCCGCAATGAGCGCCACCGATTCCAACGAAAGCCCGCTGATCGAGCACCTGATCGAACTGCGCGCGCGGCTGGTGCGTGCGCTGATGGGGCTGGGCGTGGTGCTGCTGGCCCTGCTGCCGTTCTCACGCACGCTCTATACGCACCTAGCCACGCCACTGATAGCGCAGCTGCCGGCCGGGCAATCGATGATTGCCACCAATCCGGCCGGTGCGTTCTTCGCACCGTTGAAGCTGACCTTCTTCACCGCCGTGTTCGTGGCCGTGCCGTGGCTGCTGTACCAGGCTTGGGCATTCGTGGCGCCGGGGTTGTATGCACGCGAAAAGCGCCTGGCGCTGCCGTTGCTGGGGTCGGCGATGGCGCTGTTCTACATCGGCTGCGCGTTTGCCTACTTCCTGGTGCTGCCGGCGGTGTTTCACTTCCTCACCACCTTTCGCCCGGAAGTGATCGCCATCACGCCCGATGCCACGGCGTACCTGGATTTCGTGCTGGCCATCTTCTTTGCCTTTGGCGCCAGTTTTGAACTGCCGGTGGCGATGGTGATCCTGGTGCTGCTGGGCTGGGTAACACCGCAGCAACTGCGCGAAGGCCGCGGCTACGCGATCGTGGGCATCTTCGTGCTGGCAGCGGTGCTGACCCCGCCGGATGTGGTCTCGCAGCTGATGCTGGCCATCCCCATGTGTGTGCTCTACGAGTTGGGCATCCATGCTTCGCGCTGGCTGCTGCCGCGCGACCAGGACAAGACCGCAGCTTCCTGAATAGCCAGATTCGGCGTATGCGGGTGTTCTGAGTTACCTTTTTGGCCATCGGAACTGCGCGTTTTATCGGGCAGGCTTGGGAACAGCCAGGGGAATTCCCGCATGACGCAACACAAAGGCAGCTGGATCAACAACGTTTCTCTGCTGGGCAAGATGCTGGCCGCCTTCGGGTTGGTGTTCCTCTGCTTCCTGGCGACCAGCGTGGTCAGCTACCGCACGTCCGGACAGGACGATGAGGCACGCCGGCACGAAGCCCAGAAGATGGAAGTGGTCCGGCAGGTGGAAGTGGCAATCCAGGCGGTGCGCCTGCAGCAGATTGCCATCCGCAATCATCTGCTCGGCAGCGGCCCGCAGGAGCTGGCAACGCTGGACAAGCAGCGTGAACGCCGCGACGAAGCCCTGCAGGCGGCCATTGCCGCCGGTGACAGGGCGCAGGTGGAACGGCTCCAGCGCACCCAGATGCAGGCAAGTGCGTGGGATGCCGAAGTGACGGAAGCGTTGCGCGGCATGGACGCAGGCAGTGACCAGCTGACGCCGTTGCAGCGCCTGGAGATGGTAAGCAGTACCGGCCAGGGCAACGCGCTGGCCGATGCGCTGGACGGCATCTACAACTCGGAACTGACCCTGCTGCTGGAAGAGCGTGGTCGCATGAGCGACTGGATCAGCCGTGCCCATTCGATTTCGCTGCTGCTGCTGGTGGCCGGCTTCCTGATCATCATCGGCACGCTGTGGATGATCTCGCGGCTGGTGGTGCGGCCGATCAACCGCCTTACCGAAAAGATGACGCGCCTGTCCAATGATGATCTGGACGTGGCGATCAACGGCCTGGAGCGCGGCGATGAGATTGGCGCCATCGCCCGCGCGCTGGATGTATTCCGTCGCAACTCGCTGGCCTCGCGTGATGCCAACTGGGTCAAGCTCAGTGTCGGCGAGGTCAATGCCGCGCTGCAGGCCATGCAGACACCCGACGACTACGCGCAGGCGCTGATTTCGCAGATCGCGCCGCGCATCGACGCAGCCATCGGCGTGTTTTTCGTGTTCGACGAGCAGGAACAGGAACTGCGCCTGCAGGGCAGCTATGGTTTCCAGCGGCGCAAGCACCTGGGCCTGCGCTATGGGCTGGGCGATGGCCTGATCGGCCAGGCGGCAATGGAACGCAAGCGCATCAGCGTGCAGCAGGTGCCGGACGAATTCTTCGGTGTGCATTCGGCGCTGGGCGAAGCGCAGCCCAATATGCTGGTGGCGGTGCCCCTGTTGTTGAAGGACCGGCTGCTGGGCATGCTGGAGTTCGGCACCTTCGGCCAGTTCACCGCGACCCAGGAGGCCTTCCTGGACAGCGTGCTGGCGCCGGCGGCACTGGGCCTGGACAACATCCGCCGTGCCGACGAAACCCAGCTGCTGCTTGAGCACACCCGCGCCCAGGCCGAGGAGCTGCAGCGTTCGCAGGTGGCCCTGCAGGCACAGGAAGAGGAACTGCGCGCCACCAACGAAGAGCTGCAGGGCAAGACCGTGGAGCTGGAGGAACACGCCCAGCGCCTGTCCGCATCGGAAGAAGAACTGCGCGTGCAGGCCGAGGAACTGCAGGCCTCCAACGAAGAGCTGCGGCAGAAGACCGAGGTGCTCAACGAGCAGAAGGAAGTGCTGCAGGTGCTGCAGCGCGAGACCGAATTCAAGGCGCAGGAACTGGCACGCGCCAGCCAGTACAAGACCGACTTCCTGGCCAACATGTCGCACGAGCTGCGCACGCCGCTCAACAGCCTGTTGATCCTGTCCAAGGAACTGGCCGAGAACGAGAGCGGCCACCTGGATGCCGAGGAAGTGGAGGCCGCCGCGGTCATCCATGATTCCGGCTCCAACCTGCTGCGCCTGATCAACGACATTCTCGATCTGTCCAAGATCGAAGCCGGCAAGATGGATGTGTACCGCGAGGAAGTGCGGGTGGACGCACTCACCCGCGAAGTCAACCGGCACTTCCGCCACATGGCGATGGAAAGCCGCCTGGAGTTCACCATCGAGGTGGAGCCGACGGTGCCCGAATCGCTGGTCACCGACCGCTCCAAGCTGCAGCAGGTGCTCAACAACCTGCTGGGCAACGCGTTCAAGTTCACCCGCGAAGGCAAGGTGACCCTGCACCTGGCGATGGCCGATAGCGCGCTGCTCACCCGCGTGGGCGCGGCAGCCGACGAATCGCACCTGGCCTTGTCGGTGCGTGATACGGGCATTGGTATTCCCGAGGAGCGGCTGGAGTCCATCTTCGAGGCGTTCGAGCAGGTGGATTCCAGCACCAGCCGCCATTACGGCGGCAGTGGTTTGGGCCTGGCCATCGCGCGCCGCCTGGCGCAGTTGCTGGGTGGCCAGCTGGTGGTGGACAGCGAGCAGGACAAGGGCAGCTGCTTTGCCCTGGTGCTGCCGTTGTGGTCGGCCGTGGTCAGCGCGCTGCCGGCGCCGGTAGTCATCGAGCAGCGCCCCGCGCCCACACCGGCACGGGCGGCCACGGCACCGCTGATCGACTGGATTCCCGATGACCGCCATGCCATTGCGGCCGGTGAATCGGTCATCCTCACCATCGAGGACGACCCGGCCTTCGCCCGCATCCTGGTGGACCTGATCCGCCGCAAGGGGCACCGCGCGCTGGCCGCGGCCGATGGCGAGAGCGGCCTGGAACTGGCACGACGTTATCGCCCAACCGGCATCCTGCTGGACGTGATGCTGCCGGGCATGGACGGCTGGTCGGTGCTGCAGCATCTCAAGCATGACCCGGTCACCGCGGCGATCCCGGTGCACTTCATTTCCGCGGTGGACGAAGCGGCCAAGGGCGTGGCGCTGGGCGCGGTGGGTTACCTGACCAAGCCAGTGGACCGCAAGGCATTGATCGCTGCGTTCGACCACCTGCTCGATGTCGCCGGCAAGATCGTGCGCAAGCTGTTGCTGGTCGATGACGATGATGATTCGCGGCTGGCACTGACGCGCCTGCTGCAGGCGGACAATGTCGAAATCGACCAGGTCGCCTCGGGCGAGGAAGCGCTGGAGCGCATCGCCACGCACAGCTACGACTGCATCGTGCTGGACTTGAACCTGGGCGGGATTTCCGGGGTGGAGTTCCTGGAGCGGGCGGCCACGCTGGTGGCGGTGCCGCCGGTGGTGATCTATTCCGGCCAGGATCTCAGCCGCGAGGAAAGCCTCAAGCTGCGCCAGTACACCGACAGCATCGTGATCAAGGGCCAGCGTTCGCCCGAGCGCCTGCTCGATGAGGTGAGCCTGTTCCTGCACAGCATCGGCTCGCGCGGTGCCAATGCCACGCCGTCGGACGATCAACTGCTGGCCGGGCGCCAGGTGCTGCTGGTCGATGACGACATGCGCAACCTGTTTGCATTGTCCAAATCACTGCGCGCGCGCGGCGTCACCGTAAGCATGGCCCAGGACGGCTACAAGGCGCTGCAGCAGTTGCAGGAAAACCCGGGCATCGAACTGGTGCTGATGGACATCATGATGCCGGGCATGGACGGCTACGAAACCACCCGTGAGATCCGCAAGCGCCCGGAATGGAGCAACCTGCCGATCATCGCCGTGACCGCCAAGGCCATGCACGGTGACCGCGACAAGTGCCTGGATGCCGGCGCCAACGATTACCTGACCAAGCCGGTGGACCTGGACAAGCTGTTGTCGATGATGCGTGTATGGCTGCAAAAGTAGGCCCTGTCGCGCCGGCCGGCCGCCGCGATGAAATCGACGACATCGAAGTGGATGGTTTCATCCAGGCGATGGCCCGACGCCACGGTTACGATTTCAGCGGCTACGCGCCGGCCTCGCTCAAACGGCGGGTGCAGGCGCTGGTGCAGTCGCTGGAGATCGCGCACGTCGGCGAGCTGACCGCGCGCGTGCTGCGCGACGATGCGATGGTGCCGCAGGTCATCGCCAAGCTGTCGGTGCCGGTGTCGGAAATGTTCCGCAACCCGGCGGTGTTCCGCAAACTGCGCGACGAAGTGTTCCCGGTGCTGGCGTCCTACCCGCAGATCAACATCTGGCAGGCCGGCTGCGCGCATGGGCAGGAGGTGTATTCGCTGGCCATCCTGCTCAAGGAAGCCGGGCTGTACGACCGCTGCCAGATCTTCGCCACCGATTTCAGCGACGAGGCGCTGGCGCGCGCGCAGGAAGGCATCTTCCCGATCCGCGACGCACGCCTGTATTCGGAGAACTACCTGGCCGCCGGTGGCCGCCACACGCTGTCGGACTACTACCACGCCCGCTACGATTTCATGAAGCTGGACGAGCGCTTGAAGAAGCGGGTGACATTCGCCAACCACAACCTGGTAGGCGATGGCGTGTTCTGCGAAGCGCAGCTGATCCTGTGCCGCAACGTGCTGATCTATTTTTCCGACGCGCTGCAGGACCGCGTGCTGGGCCTGTTCCGCAACAGCCTGAGCCGTGGCGGCATCCTGTGCCTGGGCAATCGCGAGTCGATCCGCTTTGCCCCCAGCGCACGGGATTTCGTGCCGCTGGACGCCGAGCTGCGGCTGTACCGCAACGCCGGAGGCACGCTGTGAGTTCGCCCGGGTCCGCGCCGGCGGAGATCGTGGTGGTGGGCTGCTCGGCCGGCGGGCTGTCGGCGCTGCATGTCCTGCTGGGCGGCCTGTCCGGGCCGCTGCGCGTACCGATGGTGGTGGTCTGCCACAGCGGCTCGGAAGACATGCGGGTGTTCTGCGAACTGCTGCAGAGCCGCAGCGGGCTGCCGGTGCAGGAGGCCGAGGAACGGCTGCTGCCCGCGCCAGGCTGCGTCTATGTCGCGCCTGCCGGCTACCACCTGCTGCTGGAGCGCGACCACCGCTTTGCATTGAGCGTGGACCCGCGCGTGACGTTCTCGCGGCCATCGATTGATGTGCTGTTTGAATCGGCCGCCGAAGTATGGCGGGAGGGCGTGCTGGCGGTGTTGTTGACCGGCGCCAACGCCGATGGTGCCGAGGGTTGTGCCAGGGTGCGCCGCGCCGGGGGCACCGTGGTGGTGCAGGACCCGGACACGGCACAGGTGCCGATGATGCCCGCCGCCGCGCTTGAACGGGCCGGCGCCGACCATTGCCTGCCGTTGCCGCAAATTTCTCTTTTGCTGGAATCGCTATGTTCGTGACCAAATCCACTGCCGTGCAACGGCCCAAGATCCTGGCCGTGGATGACAACCCGGCCAACCTGCTGGTGATCCGCCGTGTGCTGGCCAAGCTTGATGTCGATGTGGTGGAGGCATCGTCGGGCAACGACGCGCTCAAGGCCACGCTGGACGACGAGTTCGCGCTGGTGCTGCTGGATGTCTACATGCCGGACATCAACGGCTTTGAAGTGGCTGAAATCCTGTCACAGGAGGAAAGCACCCGGCAGACGCCGATCATCTTCGTCACCGCGACCTATGCCGATGACGTCCACCGGCTCAAGGGCTACGGCTTTGGCGCGGTGGACTACATGGCCAAGCCACTGGAAGCGACCATCCTGCTGTCCAAGGTGCAGGTGTTCCTGGAGCTGTACCGCCACCGCGTGGCGCTGCGTGATGCACTGGATGAACTGTCCGAGCGCAACCGGCAACTGGAGATCGAAGTCGAGCAGCGCAAGCACATGGAGCAGGAGATGCGGCACCTGGCCATGCACGACATGCTCACCGGGCTGCCCAACCGCGTGTTGTTCATGGACCGGCTGGAAAGTGCCCATCACCGTGCCGTGCGCCACGAGGGCAAGTTCGCCCTGGTCTATGTGGACGTGGACCGCTTCAAGGACGTCAACGACACCTGGGGCCACGCCGCCGGTGATGCCATGTTGATCGAGCTGGCCGCGCGGTTGCGCGGCACATTGCGCGAAAACGACACGGTCGCGCGCCTGGGCGGCGATGAATTCGCCCTGGTGCTGGAAGAGCTGGAGGACACGCAAGACGCCGAGCGGCTGCTGGAGCGCGTGCGCGCGGCCCTGCTGCCGCCGATGCACTACCTGCGCGATGGCGAGGAAGTCATCCTGCCCATCCGCGCCAGCATCGGCCTGGCCGCCTATCCGCACGATGGCGCCGAGGTGGATGCGCTGCTGCATGCCGCCGATCAGGCGATGTACCTGACCAAGCGCCGCCGCGATACCGCTTGAACCCAACCAGGCCGGGCTGCGAGCCCGGCCTGTGGTTCGGCAACATGCCCGGGCTCAGGCCTCGAAGATGTGGCCCGGTGGTTTTGCCGCTGGCGGCGTCCCGTTGCTGGCCGGGGCCAGCATCTGCTTCCAGGCCGCGTAGACGGCACCGGCGAACACCGGCATCAGCACCGCCATCAACAGCAACTGGGCAATAGCCAGCGCGGCCGCCTGGCCGGCGATCATGCCGACGATCAAGGCCACGATCATCACCGCGAAATAGATCGCGAAGATGGCGATGAAGGCCAGCACGAAGAACACCAGCATCGCCGGCAGGTTGTGGATGCTGGCACGCAGGCTCTGGCGCAGCGCCTGCACGCCGGTGCGGTTCTCGAACATCACCTGCGGCGGCATCACGAACAGTGCCAGGGTCAAGGCGGCAAACGTACCCAGCATCAGCGCCAGCCACAGCAGGATGCGGCCGGCCGGCAGCGTTGCCACCAGCGGTTCGATCTGCGCCGGGTCCGGCTGTGCGCCGGACTGGCTGATCTCGTTGATCTTGGTCATCACCTCGGACAGCTGCTGGAAGCCGGCCGGGCCGCCGACCAGCACGAACAGCAGGGCGCCGAGCACCAGCGCGGCAATCAGCTGCGGCAGCAGCGCCACCAGCAGATGCGGTGCCCGGCCTTCCTGCACGCCCTGCAGCAGGTGCACCGGACGCGCATGGCGGCCCTGGTCGACCTCGCGGATGGCCCACAACATGCCGCCCATGAACAACGGGCCGGCCAGGATCAGCAGAAACTGCAGCACCAGGCCCAGCGACGCCGGCGCCAGCACCGCCAGTGACAGCACCAGCGAAGTGCCCACGCCCCACAGCACGCCCAACAAGCCCAGCGCCAGCGGCGCCCGCTTGAGCAGGCCGAAGCCGGTCAGCAACCAATCCGCACCGGCAGAGGCCGGCACCTTGTGAATCTCGCTCATTGCAGTTCCGAAACAGGAGAGAGCGCCGGCAAGGCCGCAGACGCTGGCCGATTATCGCCCGAAACCCAGGCGGGGGGAGCCGGGAATGGGGATGAAGCCGGGAATCGGGAATGGGGATTCGCTGTAGAGGCCGGGAATCGGGAATCGGGAATGGGGATTGGGGATTGGGGATTCGTAAAAGCCGAAGCCGAAGCCGAAGCACCCTTCCCCAACCCTCCCCTTCGCTGCGCGAAAGGGAGGGGGCTGATTCCTGCAGTCGTTCGTATCCTGTGCGATCGCGGCGCTTGCTCCCTCCCTTTGCCGCAGGCAAGGGGAGGGTTGGGGAGGGGTAGTTTTGAAGTCGGCAGCACACCCCGCTGGGATTTCATCCCGGCCTAGGCAAGCCCCGGGCCGAAGCGACGCAGCAACGCGGGTCGTCCCTCCATCACCTGGTAGAGCGCCAGCTGCCCCAGCGTGAAGGTGTCGTCAGGGATAGATTCGGTCAGCAATTGTTCTTGTTGTACCGACGGAAGCTCGGCGGTGCACAGGCTGCAATGCGGCGTATAGGCGAAGCGGTGCGGGTGGAAGGCAAGGCTGCTGCCAGCCAAGGCGTGATGAAGTGCGATGAACGGCCCGGCATCGACCGGCGCTAGCCAGATCACCGGGCCACTCGCAAAGCGACGGATCGCTACGAAGCGTGAGGCCAACGGCAGGTGGGTTTCGGCAAGCCTTCGCAGTTGCTCGAATACGCGCGTTTGGGATTGACCGGCTACCAATGGTCCCAGTCCCGAAGATCCGGTGATGGTGATTTCTGCGGGAAAAGTCGCTAACCGGGCGTCGTAGCGGCGGCGCAGCGCCAATACCTGCGCGGCGACGGGGTCGGGCAGTTCCAGCACCACGTAGCAGGGGTGCTCGAGCGTGGGCTTCAATGGTGCTCGCTGCGCCGCACATGCCGCACAAACCGGCGCAGCAACTGCCGGGCCAGCGGCGCGGCGCTGACTTCGCGGGCGACGCTGCGGGCGCAGCCGCCGTGGCGGGCGATGCAGTCGGCGCGGGCGCGGACGTAGCCGCGCATGTGGTGGGTGGCGAATTCGGGGTGGAACTGCAGGCCCCAGGCCTGTTTGCCCCAGCGGAAGGCGTGGCAGTTGTCCTGCGCCGAGCGGGCCAGCACGGTGGCGCCGTCGGGCGCACGCAATACCGTCTGCAAGTGCGTGGCGTGGGCCGGGAAACTGGCCGGCAGGCCGCCGAACAGCGGGTCGGCCGATGCCGGCGCTTCCAGCTCCAGCACGATGGTGCCGGACTCGCGGCCGGCCGGATTGTAATCGACCTGCCCGCCCAGTGCGTGGGCCAGCAACTGGTGGCCGTAGCAGATGCCCAGCAGCGGCATGCCGTCGTGGGCGGCCTCGCGCAGCCAGTGCGCGCTGCGTTCGCTCCAGTCGGCGCGGTCGGTGACGAAGGCTGCCGAGCCGGTGACGATGGTTGCGGCAAATTCCGCACGGTCCGGCAGGGTTTCACCATGCTCGACGTTGACCACGACTGTCTCGGCCTGTTCCAGCCCGGCGGCGACGCGGATCCAGTGCGGGAAACGGCCGTAACGGCGCAGGGTCGGGAACGGTTGCCCGGTTTCAACGATCAAGAACGGCTGGGGCTTCATTCCGAGGGCGGCAGGACAGACAGGACTTCCTCGATTGTAGTCAGCCCTGCAGCCACCTTTTCAAGCCCGGTGCGGCGCAGGGTACGCAGCCCTTCGGTGCGTGCGGCGCGGCTGAATCCGGCCAGGTCCATGTCGCGGGTGATCAACGCGCGCAGCCGCGAACCCAGTGGCAGCAGCTCATACAGGCCAACGCGGCCCATGTAGCCGGTGCGCCGGCACTCCAGGCAACCCACCGGGGCATATGCGGTGACGACATCAGGTAATGCGTCATGGGCATCACGCAACGGCGCCCAGTCGGTGTCGCTGAGCGTGTCCGGCGCCTTGCAGTGCGGGCACAGCGTGCGCACCAGGCGCTGCGCCAGCACGCCGTTGACGGTGGAGGCGATCAGGTAATGCGGCACGCCCAGGTCGAGCAGGCGGGTGATGGCCGAGGGCGCATCGTTGGTGTGCAGCGTGGACAGCACCAGGTGGCCGGTCAGCGAGGCCTGCACCGCCATCTGCGCGGTTTCCAGGTCGCGGATTTCGCCGATCATGATTATGTCCGGGTCCTGGCGCAGCAGGGTGCGCACGCCGGAGGCAAAGTCCAGGTCGATGTTGGCCTGCACCTGCATCTGGTTGAACTCCGGCGCGATCATTTCGATCGGGTCTTCCACCGTGCACACGTTCACGTCCGGCGTGGCCAGGCGCTTGAGCGTGGAATACAGCGTGGTGGTCTTGCCCGAGCCGGTGGGGCCGGTGACCAGCACGATGCCGTGCGGGCGGGCGACCAGCTCGTTCCAGCCGGCTGCTTCTTCCGGGCTGAAACCCAGCTGCTCGATGCTCTTGAACGCCGAATCCGGGTCGAAGATGCGCATCACGCACTTTTCGCCGAACGCGGTGGGCATGGTGGACAGGCGCATTTCCACTTCGCGCCCACCCGGCGAGCGGGTCTTGATGCGGCCGTCCTGCGGGCGCCGACGCTCGGCCAGGTCCATGCGGCCCAGCACCTTCACCCGGCTGATCACCGCGGTCATCACCGACGGCGGCAGCTCGAACACCTTGTGCAGCACGCCGTCGATGCGGAAACGCACCCGGCCCATGTCGCGGCGCGGCTCCAGGTGGATGTCGCTGGCGCGCTGTTCATAGGCGTACTGCAGCAGCCAGTCGACGATGCTGACGACGTGGTGGTCGTCGGCGTTGACGTCGCCGGAGCTGCCCAGTTCCACCAGCTGCTCGAAGCTGGGCAGGCCGCTGCTGTTGCCGCCGTCGCGGGCGTCGCCACGGGCACCGCGCACCGAGCGGGTGACGCCGAAGAACTCCATCGAATAGCGGTGCAGGTCCAGCGGGTTGACCAGCACCAGGTCGATCCGGCGCCGGGTCAGGTGCTGCAGGTCCGGCACCCAGTCGCGGGCCATCGGCTCGCTGGTGGCCACCAGCACGCGCTCGCTGTCCACGGCCAGCGGCAGGATGCGGTGGCGGCGGGCATAGGCATGGGAAACCACCGCCGTGGCGGCGACCACGTCGACGCGGGTGGGGTCGATGCGCAGGTGGCGGGTATGGGTGCGGGCGGCCAGCCACTCGGTCAGCCGCTCCAGCGCCAGCTCGCCGGAAGCCGGCGGTGCGGCGGCCAGCTTCAGGTTGGCCAGCAGCACCAGCGGATGTACCTCGCTGGCGTTGCGCGCGCCCTGGGCGGAAAAGCGGATGCGCTCCTGGTCGTGCGCGGCCACCAAGCCATCGCCCAGCAGCGCCGAAGCGACATTGGAAAACTGCAGCCTTCCCGGGGCAATGGCCACCGGAATTGGCGGTATCTGCGCGCTGTGCGCGGCCTGCTGTTCCATCCCCGGTTCCTTGCTCGCGCGGCCGCCGCGCGGTCGGTCGCTATACTAGCGCACCCCTTTGCACGGCTCAGGCAGCATGTCCGCGACCCCCAACGTTCCGATTACCTTCCAGGGCCTGATCCAGACCCTCAACGAATACTGGGCAAAGCAGGGTTGCGTGTTGATCCAGCCGCTGGACCTGGAAGTGGGCGCCGGCACCTTCCACCCGGCTACCTTCCTGCGCTCGATCGGCCCGGAAAGCTGGAACGCCGCCTACGTGCAGCCCTCGCGCCGTCCCACCGATGGTCGTTACGGCGAAAACCCCAACCGCCTGCAGCGCTACTACCAGTACCAGGTGGCGATGAAGCCGAGCCCGGACAACATCCAGCAGCTGTATCTGGATTCGCTCAAGGCGCTGGGCATCGACCCGCTGGTGCACGACCTGCGCTTTGTCGAGGACAACTGGGAATCGCCGACGCTCGGCGCCTGGGGCCTGGGCTGGGAAGTCTGGCTCAACGGCATGGAAGTCACCCAGTTCACCTACTTCCAGCAAGCCGGCGGCCTGGAGTGCAAGCCGGTGCTGGGCGAGATCACCTACGGCCTGGAGCGGCTGTGCATGTACCTGCAGAACTGCGACAACGTCTATGACCTGATCTGGACCTACGGCCCGGACGGCACCCCGGTCAGCTATGGCGATGTCTACCACCAGAACGAGGTGGAGCAGAGCACCTACAACTTCGAGTACGCCGACGTGGAAGAAATGTTCCACCGCTTCGACGCCTGCGAGAAAGAAGCGCAGAAGCTGATTGAAGTGGGCCTGCCGTTGCCGGCCTACGAACAGGTCTGCAAGGCATCGCATTCGTTCAACCTGCTTGACGCGCGCCGCGCCATCTCGGTGACTGAGCGTCAGCGCTACATCCTGCGCGTGCGCGCGCTGGCCCAGGCCGTGGCCAAGTTGTACGAGGGCAAGCGCCTGGAAGCGGTGGCCGCCAAGGAGGTGCAGGCATGAGCATGCAACCGCTGCTGATCGAGCTGGGCGTGGAAGAGCTGCCGGTCAAGGCGCTGCCGGGTCTGGCGCAAGCCTTTTTTGATGGCGTGATCGACGGGCTGGCCAAGCGCGGCATCGCCTTCGAGCGCGACGACGCCAAGCCGCTGTCCACGCCGCGCCGCCTGGCCGTGCTGCTGCCGGGCGTGGAAACCGAACAGCCCGAGCAGCATTCGGAAGTGTTCGGCCCGTATTTGAATATCGCCCTGGATGCCAATGGTGAGCCGACCAAGGCGCTGCAGGGTTTTGCCGCCAAGGCCGGTATCAACTGGACCGCGCTGGAGCGCACCACCGACGCCAAGGGCGAGCGCTTTGTGTTGCGTTCGGTCAGCCCGGGCGCGAAGACCGCCGCGCTGCTGCCGGAGATCCTGCGCGAGGCCATCGCCGCCATGCCCATCCCCAAGCCGATGCGCTGGGGCAACCACGAATACGCCTTCGCCCGCCCGGTGCACTGGCTGGTGCTGCTGCACGGCAATGATGTGGTGGACGCCGAGCTGCTGGGCCTGAAATCCGACCGCATGAGCCGCGGCCACCGTTTCATGGCCGACAAGCAGGTGTGGTTGAGCAATCCGGGGGATTACATCCAGTCGCTGCAGGCCGCCAATGTGCTGGTCGATGCCGACGCACGCCGTGAGCGCATCGTCGCCGAGGTCAACGCCGCAGCGGCGCAGGCCGGCGGCGTGGCGCGCATCACCGAGGACAACCTGGAGCAGGTGGTCAACCTGGTCGAGTGGCCGGCAGCGGTGCTGTGCAGCTTCGAGCGCGAGTTCCTGGCCGTGCCGCAGGAAGCGTTGATCGAGACGATGGAGATCAACCAGAAGTTCTTCCCGGTGCTGGATGACAGCGGCAAGCTGACCGAGAAGTTCATCGGCATCGCCAACATCGAATCCAGGGACGTGGCCGAGGTTTCCAAGGGCTACGAGCGCGTGATTCGCCCGCGTTTCTCCGATGCCAAGTTCTTCTTTGACGAAGACCTGAAGCAGGGCCTGGTGTCGATGGGCGACGGTTTGAAGACCGTTACCTACCAGGCCAAGCTCGGCAGCGTGGCCGACAAGGTGCAGCGCGTGAGCGCGCTGGCGCAGGTCATCGCCACGCAGGTGGGCGCCGACCCGGTGCAGGCCAAGCGTGCCGCCGAGCTGGCCAAGAACGACCTGCAGTCGCGCATGGTCAACGAGTTCCCGGAACTGCAGGGCATCGCCGGTCGCCATTACGCGCTGGCCGGTGGCGAATCGCCGGCTGTGGCCTTGGCGATCGACGAGGCCTACCAGCCGCGCTTCGGCGGTGATGACATCGCACTGTCGCCGCTGGGCAAGGTGCTGGCGATTGCCGAGCGCCTGGATACGTTGGCCGGTGGTTTTGCCGCTGGCTTGAAGCCGACCGGCAACAAGGATCCGTTTGCGTTGCGCCGCAATGCTTTGGGCTTGGCGCGGACGGTGATTGAGTCGGGGTTTGATCTGGACTTGCGGCAATTGCTGCTGAGTTCGGCCTACGAAATCAGGAGTTCGACGGTTGCGCTGGAGGCCAACAGGGCGGTCGAGAAACTGAAGAAGCTTGAGGTCGAAGGCATCGACACCAAGTCGGCAGCTGTGACGCCGCTGGCTGAAGAACCTGAGACGCTGGCTCAAGAACTCTACGACTTCATCATCGACCGCCTGAAGGGCTACTACGCCGACAAGGGCGTGCCGGCCACGCACTTCAATGCCGTGGCCGAATTGAAGCCGGCCTCGCTGTACGACTTCGACCGCCGCATCGATGCCATCGGCACGTTTGCCCAGTTGCCGGAAGCTGAAGCACTGGCGGCAGCCAACAAGCGCATCCGCAACATCCTGCGCAAGGCCGAAGGCGATATTCCGGGCAGCATCGATGCATCGTTGCTGCGCGAGCCGGCTGAAAGCGAACTGGCCGAAGCCGTGGCCGCGGCCATCGATGACACCGGCGCCGCACTGGCACAGAAGGACTACGTGGCCGTGCTCGGCCGCCTGGCCCGCCTGCGCCCGCAGGTGGACGCGTTCTTCGACAACGTCATGGTCAACGCCGAAGACCTTGCACTGCGCGGCAACCGCCTGGCGCTGCTGCGCACCCTGGGCGACCGCCTGGGCAGCGTGGCCGCCATCGAGCACCTGTCCAGCTGATTGCGCACTGCGGATGCTGTTGCAACGAAGGCCCGCGCAAGCGGGCCTTCGTTTTTGCCTGTTCTGAAAGATGACGCGCGCTGCGCATGGCTGCATGGAATCGCCGCGCAGGAGCGGCCTTGGCCGCGAAACCAGCGAATCTGAAGGCACGCACTATCCGCATCGGACAAGGCCGGCGCGGCAGGGTGCAGGCTTTTGCGCGAACATTGTGAGCTTCGCGGCCAAGGCGGCTCCTGCGCAGGCTTGCTGCTGCACGTCGTCGGGTGGGCTTGCTCGCTTGCACCCGGCTTGCCGCAGGGCGCAGGAGATTTGGCGCAATAGCTGTTGTTGCGTTACAGCATTGTGATTTTGCTGGTCATGTTTAGCCCGGTATCCTGCTCGCCATGCAGCCATCCCGAATCGCACGTTCACTCCTGATTGCCACGTTGTTTTTGGCAGCGCCCCTCGCCCATGCCCGTGGCACCGTCCAGAAGGTGGACATCAAGGGGCTGGACAAGGGCGATGATGCCGCGCTCCTTGAAAACATCGAGGTCTCGCTGTCGCTGTACGACGCAATCGGCAAGGTCCAGGGCGAATCGCGGCTGGAGTACCTGCTCTCGCAGGCCGAGCGGCAGACCCGGCAGGCGCTGGAGCCGTTCGGCTACTACAACCCCACCATCACCGTGGAGGCCCCGCGCGAGGGCGACAACCTGCGGGTGGTGATCCAGGTGGACAAGGGGCAGCAGATCAAGGTGCGGCAGGAGGAAGTGGTCATCACCGGCCCGGCCTCGCGCGACCGCTACCTGCAGGATGACCTGGAGGCGTTCACGCCAAAACAGGGGCAGGCGTTCGACTCGGTGAGTTACGAGGCCAGCAAGGTCACCATCACCCGGCGGCTGGCCGAGCGTGGCTATTTCGACGCCGATTTCACCCAGCGCAAGGTGGAAGTCACCCGGGCCGAGAACGCGGCCGATATTTTCCTCAGCTGGGACAGTGGCCGCCGTTACAACATGGGGGCCATCGCCTTCGAGGAAGACTACTTCCGCCCGGGCCTGTTCGACCCGCTGGTGTACTGGAAAGAGGGCAGCTACTGGCACGAGGGCAAGCTGGACCGCCTGCGCGAGTCGCTGACCAAGCTCGACTATTTCAGCGTCATCGACATCCAGCCGCACCCCGAACAGGCCAATGAAAACGGCGATGTGCCGGTGAACGTGAAGCTGACCAAGGCCAAGCGCACCATCTACACCGCCGGTGTCAGCTACGGCAGCGAGAGCGGCGCCGGTGTGCGCGGCGGCGTGGAGCGCCGCTACGTCAACCGTCGTGGCCACAAGCTCAACACGCAGCTGGATTACGCGCAGCGGCGCAAGAGCCTGATCACCAGCTACCGCGTGCCGGGCTTCCGCTGGCTGGATGGCTGGTACACCTACGCGATCAGCGCCTATGACGAGCAGACCGACTACATCGACCTGCGCAACGTCAAGCTCATCGCCAGCCGCAGCGGCGAGATCAACGAGTTCTGGACCGCCATCGTGTCGATGAACGCACTGCGCGAGCGTTGGGGCTACAACACCGGCAACGGCCAGAACCGGACGGAGTACCAGTACTCCACGCTGGTCTACCCGCAGTTGACCGCCGATTACGTCAACGTGGACGACGAGGGCTTCCCGCGCAGCGGCATCAGCGGCAACGCCACCATGCGCGGCGGCATTGAAGGGGCCGGTTCGGACACCAGCTTTGTCCAGGCTGACATGACGCTGCGCTGGTACATCCCGGTGGGCAACGCCGACCGCCTGATCCTGCGCGGCCAGGCCGGCACCACCTGGACCAGCGACCTGGTGTCGATGCCGCCGAGCCTGCGCTACTTCGCCGGTGGTGACCGCTCCATCCGTGGTTACGCCTACCGCGAAGTGGGCCCGCGCACGCCGCCGCCGGACAAGTACGCGCTGGGTGCCAAGCACCTGGTGGTCGGCTCGGCCGAGTACGAGCACTACTTCAACGGCGGCCCGTGGGGCGCGGCGGTGTTCGTCGACACCGGCAGTGCCTTTGACAACACCATCGACCTGCACACCGGCGTGGGCCTGGGCGTGCGCTGGAAATCCCCGGTGGGGCCCGTCCGCATCGACATCGCCCGTGGTTTGAACAGCCCGGATTCGGCCTTCCAGCTGTACCTGAACATCGGAGCTGACCTGTGAGCCGCCGCCCTGATGAGGTAAGCCCCGAAGAGCGCGAAGCGCGTATCGCCGAACTGCGCGCCAGGCGCAAGGCGCGCCTGCGCAAGCTGGCCGTGCGCAGCGGCATCACCCTCACCGCGCTGGTGTTGCTGGGCTTGTTTGCACTGTATTGGCTGCTGCAGACCGTGGCCGGGCGCGAGGTGCTGCTGGCGCAGGTGGTGGCGCGCCTGCCGGCCAATTCGTCGCTGACCTGGAGCAAGGCCGATGGCCCCTTGGCCGGGCCGCTGATCCTGCACGACCTCGACTTCCGCTACGAAGACCTGCATTTCACCGCCAAACAGGCCTACCTGGACCCGGACATCCGCCCGCTGCTGGGCCGCAAGCTGCGCCTGGACGCGCTGCGCATCACCGATGCCACGCTGGAACTGGGGCCGTCGGAAGACACGCCTTTCGAGCTGCCCAACTGGCCGGATGTGCTGCCGGCCATCGAACTGCCGCTGGCCCTGCAGGCCGACACCATCGTGGTCGATGGCCTGCGCATCAGCCAGATGCAGGCGCCGGTGATCGACATCACCCGCATCCGCGGCGGGCTGGAAGCGGCCGATGGCGAGTTCCGCGCCACCCAGATCAAGGTCAACAGCAACCTGGGTGATTTCCGCATCGACGGCCATTACCTGCCGCGCAACGATTACGAAACCGACCTCACCGTGCGCGCGCTGATGCCGGCGCGCCCCGGCCAGCCCGCGGCACGGCTGGGCCTGGTGGCGCGTGGCGACCTGGCGCACATGGAAGTGGCGCTGGCCGGCTACGCACCCAAGCCGCTGCATGCCAGCCTGATCCTGGATGGCCGCAGCGACCCGGTGTGGAATGTTGCCGCGCGTTCGGAAGCGCTGGACCTGGGGCAACTGGTG
The DNA here is from genome assembly GCF_056759635.1 of Stenotrophomonas sp. STEN056. Taxonomy (NCBI): domain Bacteria; kingdom Pseudomonadati; phylum Pseudomonadota; class Gammaproteobacteria; order Lysobacterales; family Lysobacteraceae; genus Stenotrophomonas; species Stenotrophomonas sp. STEN056. The sequence continues at coordinate 224,916 of NZ_JBRRDL010000002.1, read as the reverse complement.
CCGGCGCAGTTCATGGCCGAAGCCCCCGCGCCGCTGGCGCTGGATTTCACCGCGCGTGGCCGTGGCGGCCAGGCGCAGTTGCAGGGGCGGGTACGCCAGGGGGGGAACGAACTGGTGCTGGCGCCGTCCAACGTCGCCATCGACAAGCAGGTGTTGACGGTTGCACCGCTGGTGGCCGAGGTCTTCGGTGGCAGCGTGCGGCTGCAGGGCACCGCTGATTTCAGTGATGCGCAGAACCCCGGCTTCCGCTTTGCGGTGGTGGCCAACCAGCTGACCTGGACACCCGCGCCGGATCCCACCGCGCCGGACAGCGCGCCGCCGGTGCCGATGCACCTGAAGGAAGCGCGGCTGGGCGTGGCCGGCAATCTCAAGAACTGGGCGGCAATCGGCAAGGCCGATGTGGCCCGCGAAGCGCAGGACGCCAGCCTCGATTTCGACGTGCGCGGCAACGACCAGCAGGCTCGCATCGAACAACTCAAGGCGACCACGCCGGGTGGTTCGCTGGACCTGACCGGCTCCGCCGCCTGGGCGCCGGCCGTGAGCTGGGAAGTGGATGCCACGCTGGCCAGCTTCGACCCCGGTTACTTCCTGCCGGGCTGGGAAGGCAACCTGTCCGGCGCGCTGGCTTCCACCGGCAAGCAGCTGCCGTCGCCGGCCGGCACCGACGAGATGCGCTTTGAAGCCACCGTGGACATGCCGCAGCTCAAGGGCAGGCTGCGTGGCCGCAGCGTGGATGCACGCGCCAAGATTGCGCTGCAGGGCACCCAGGGCGAAGGCGACGTGCGCCTGGTGGTGGGCGAGAGCCGCATCGAAGCCAAGGGCAAGGTCGGCCAGCGCCTGGATGTGGATGCACAGCTGGAGCCGTTGCACCTGGCCGATCTGTTGCCGGGGGCCAGTGGCAGCCTGGCGGGCACATTGCGGCTGCGGGGCACACCGGAGCAGCCGGACATCACCGCCGACCTGCAGGGCAATGGCCTGCAGTGGGATGACTGGAAGGCCGGCCAGGTCAGCATCAACGGCCAACTGCCGTGGAAGGGCGACAACGGCAGCCTGCAGTTGCAGGGCAGTGCGGTGGAAGTGGGCATGCTGCTGGACAGCGTGCGCGTGGATGCGCGCGGCAGTGTGCAGAACCTGCGCCTGGAGGCCGACACTCGCAACGAGCTGGGGGCAATTGCACTGGGCGGCAGCGTGCGTCAGGCCGGGCAGGCGTGGCGTGGCGAACTGGCGTCGCTGCGGATTGCGCCGGTCAAGGGCGCGTCCTGGCAACTGCGGCAGCCGGCGGATTTCAACGTGCAGGGCAGCAGTTTCACCCTGGGCGATGCCTGCCTGGGTTCGGAAACCGGCGGCGCACTGTGCGTGAGCGCCAACTGGCCGCGTGAGGGCCTCAAGTTGCGTGGCGATGCCTTGCCGCTGGCACTGGTGCAACCGTGGCTGCCGCCGAACGAAGGCCGCCGCCTGTACCTGCGTGGCGAAGTCACCCTGGATGGCGAGCTTCGTCCGCGCGGCAACACATTCGAGGGTGGTTTCAAGGTGGCCTCGGCAGAGGGCGGTATCCGCCTGGGCGACAACGCCCGCGGTGAGCTGGTGCGCTATGACCACTTCTCGCTCAACGTGGACCTGCTGCCGAACAGCATCAAGGGCTATCTCGGTGTTGGTTTCCAGGGCGACGGCTTTGTCGATGCCAAGGTGCAGACCGGCTGGGAGCCGGGGGCCGCGCTCAACGGCGAGCTGTATCTCAACATGTCACGGCTGTACTGGCTGGAGTTGTTCTCGCCGGACCTGGTGCGGCCCAAGGGCTTGATCGAAGGCCACGTGAGCCTGCGTGGCACCCGTTCGCAGCCGACCCTGGGCGGTGACGCCAAGCTCAGTGACTTCACCGGCGAACTGCCTGCGCTGGGCCTGACCCTGAGCGAAGGCGCCGCCACCTTCATCGCCCAGCCTGACGGTTCGGCGCGCATCAACGCCTCGGCAAAGACCGGCGGTGAGGGGGCGTTGAAGGTGGATGGCGGACTGTCGTGGTTTGGCGACGCCCAGCCGCTGCAGCTGCATATCTCCGGTGACAAGGTGCTGTTGTCCAACACCAGCGAACTGCGCGTGGTGGCCAACCCGGACCTGAACTTCACCCTGGCCGGCACCGCGATGGAACTGCGTGGCAGCGTGCATGTGCCCGAGGCCGACCTGGACCTGGAGCGCCTGGACCTGGGCACGTCCGTGTCCGAGGACGTGGTGGTGCTGGACCCGGTGGACCCGGAAGAAGGCCCGTCCTCGCCGCTGGACATGGACCTGACCGTCAGCCTTGGCGACAAGGTCAAGATGACCGGCTTTGGCCTGAAGGGCGCGTTGACCGGGCGCATGCAGGTGCGTGCACGGCCCGGCCGCGAGATGACCGCCAACGGCGGGCTGGAAGTGAGCGGCCGCTACAAGGCCTACGGCCAGGACCTGACCATCACCGACGGCCAGCTGCTGTGGAACTACGGCATCGTTTCGGACCCGCGCATCAACATCAAGGCCGAGCGTGAGATCGGCGACATCACCGCCGGCATCCACGTCACCGGCCGCGCGCAGGCGCCGAAGGTGGACGTGTGGTCGGACCCGGCGATGTCGCAATCCGAGTCGCTGGCCTACCTGGTGCTGGGCCGCAGTTTGAGCATGGCCAGCAGCGACCAGGCACAGCAGGTCAACGCGGCGTCGGCGGCGTTGTCGGCGGGCAGCGGGCTGCTGGCAGCGCAGGTCGGCGCCAAGCTGGGCCTGGATGATGCCGGCGTCAGCCAGTCGCGCGCGCTGGGCGGTTCGGTGATCGGCGTGGGCAAATACATCACGCCCAAGCTCTACGTGGGCTATGGCGTGTCGTTGGTCGGCAGCGGCTCGGTGCTGACGCTGAAATACCTGCTGCGCCGCGGCTTCGACATTGAAGTGGAATCGTCCACGGTGGAAAACCGCGGCTCGGTGAACTGGCGCACGGAGAAGTAACGCGCGTCATTGGCGGATGTTCAAGGGCCGACGGATGCCAGGAGGGTGGGGTGGCCATGCAGCATTGCCACCCGAAAGGGACCACAAGAAAAGTTGGTCGAAGTGCGGTGAACCTGCAGACGGTGTGCTGGAAAGCACCGTCAGCAGGTTTTTCTCACGCGCAGCCACGCATCCCGCAGCCAGAGTAGAACTGCGCCGATGGCCGCGAGCTCGCCGAAGAAGAGCACGAGGAACAGTATTTTCATTGCAGGAAGGGCCACGAAGAAAAGGATGCAAAGCCATCCTCGGATATCGAGATTCAACTTCCACGTGTGCCGGCCACGCCGCCAAAGTCGGAGGGTAGCCATCCATAGCGCGAGCCATGCCAGGACGCACCCGGCAAAACGTTGATCGGCCAAGTGGGTCACGGCAACGCTGACGATCGCAAGCATGGGTATGAGCCACAAACGCAGTAGCGGATGGGGCTGACTGGGGTTCTCGTCGGCGGATATCCAGCGCATCAGCACTTGCCAGATGGGTAGCAGTGCGCTTGCTGCAACGAGTGCTCCGGCTCCCCATAGGCCCACTTTCAGAGCGCTGCTCAATGACACCGCGGCGCTGGAAGGTAGGAACAGCTGGATGACCAACCACAGCATGATGGCCATTGCCAAGAGTGCAAGGCCAGCTGAGGCGCTCCGCAGCAATGCCAGCATGAAACGCTGTGCCGACATTTGACTGCTTTTTATCGCCAGCCAGAATGCGACCTGTTCCGGTACCAGTGGGGGAGGAACATTTTGGTCATCATGGATCTGCAGTTTCTCCAGAAGGTGATTCATCCCGACCGTACGCCACGGGGGGATGGCGGTGCAGAGTGACTGCCTGGATCGCCACGGCCGACGCAGATACTGCATATAGCGGTGGACCTGTTCTGAGGTGAACGGCAGCCCGTTGCTGCGCAGATATCTGCCAAGGTCGCCTTGTCCATAGGGTTGCAGCATCCAGGAGCGATGCATGCGATGGCGGTACAAGGCTGCATCCATTGGATCCAGGCCACTACCGATTTCATCCCAGCGGAAGTAGCGGGCGAGTACGTCAAAATTGCTTTCCCGGAGCGCGTACTCGCCCTCAAACAATTTCCACTGCAGGAGTGCGCCAACCTGCGATTTGTCGCGTAGCAGCCAGAGCTCTGGAAGTGCGCTCAGCCAATGCTCCAGATCGGATGGCGAGTACGTGCGAGTACGCTCGATGATGGTTTCGCAGAGCCCCTCCACATCAAGTGGTACAGGCGCGCCCAACTGCACAGGTAGAGCCGGGGGGACGGGGAGTTCCGGGGAAAATGTGGGGGTAGGCTGCTGCTCTGGTGGATGCTCGTCGTTCCCCTTGGCAGGCAGGACCGAAGGGGGCGCTACCTCCTGCCGCCAAGGTAGCGCTTCAAAAGCGGAGTGTTCGCTCTGTGCGCTGTCGGCCGGATCAGCCATTGCCACCACATGAAGACCAAGGTTGTCATCGCAGTCCCTGGTTGGCGTGGGTGCTTCATCTGCCGCTTCCTGGTCCAGGGTTGACCGGAACTGCGCCCAGCTCAATGCGCTCTTGTACGCCTCGTTCAATCGCTGGAAGGCATCGGGATCATCATCGGGGCGGTTGCTGCGCAGCAGCCGTGCATAGGCGCGCTTGATCGCCCGTTCGTCGGCGTCCTGGTCCAGTTCCAGCATCTCCAGTGCCCGGTTCAAAACACGCCCTCCAGCTCGTCCAGGGCGCGGCTGAGTTCACGGCGGTGCCGCTCAACGCGCTGTACGTCCTGGCTTTCCAGCACTTCGCGGAACTGCAGCAGCCAGTTCTGCAACTGGTCGCGCCGATCGACGTATTCGGAATACATGCGCTCGGTGCGGGCCAGCAACGCAAGGTTGGGTTGCTGCTCGCGCGGGTGGATCTTGAGCGCATCCAGGGCCTGCAGGCGCTGGCGGATCTGCTCCGGTGCCAGCACGCCGGGGTTCTGCTCCAGCACCAGTTCGTGGCGCTTGCCGGTGGCGTTTTCGGTGACTTCCACCTGCAGGATGCCATCCACGTCATAGGTGAAGCGCGTGGTCACCGAGCGGTCGCCGTCGCTGGTGGTCAGCGGTATCTGCAGTTCGCCGAGCTTGATGTTCTTGTCCACGGTTGGGCTTTCACCCTGGTAGACATCAATGCGCAGGAATCTCTGCTCGTCGCGGATCGGGTGGAAAACATCCTCACGGCTGACCGGCACCACGCTGTTGCGTTGGATGATGGGGTGGAAATAGCCGGTGCGTTCCTTGCCGTCCGGCCCCGTCCGCGAGACCTGCGTGCCCAGCGTGTAAGGGCAGACATCGGTGAGCACGATTTCCTGCAGCGCGCTGTCGCGTGCCTTCATGCCCGCCGCGACGGCCGCACCCAGGGCAATGGCCTGGTCGGGATTGATATGGCGCAACGGCAGCCGGCCGAACATGCGTGTGGCCAGGCGGCTGACCATCGGCATGCGTGCGGCACCGCCGACCAGGATGATGTCATCCAGCGCCTCGGGCTTGAGCCGGGCATCACGGATGGCGCGCTCGATCGGTGCTCGCATGCGCTGCAGCAGCGGTTCGCACAACTGTGCGTAGCGTGATTCCTCGATGCTCCATTGCAGCTCGCGGCCGCCCAGGGTGATGTCCAGCTGGGCTTCGCTGCGCGCGCTGATTTCGCGCTTGAGTTGTTCCAGGCGCTGCATCAGCTGCGCCTGTTCAACACTGTCCAGCGTGGCGGTATCCAACTGCAGGTCGCGCTTGAATGCCTGCAGCAGCACCTGCAGGAAATCCTCGCCGCCGAGGAAGTTGTCGCCGGCACTGGCGTGTACTTCGACGATGCCTTCGAACAGCTCCAGGATGGAGACATCGAACGTGCCGCCGCCCAGGTCCAGCACCAGGATGCGTCCTTCCTGGTCGCGCTGCTGCAGGCCATAGGCCAATGCAGCGGCGGTGGGTTCGTTGATCAGGCGTTCGACGCGGATACCGGCCAGTTCACCGGCCGCGCGCGTGGCCTTGCGTTGTGCATCGGAAAAATAGGCCGGCACGCTGATCACCGCTTCTTCGACCTTGTGGCCGAGCGCGGCTTCGGCATCGGCCAGCAGCGTGCGCAGCACCAGCGCCGACAGTTCTTCCGGGCGGAAGCCATGGTCGCCCAGGCGGGTTTCACGCTGGGTGCCCATCCAGCGTTTGAAGTGGGCCACGCTTGCCCCCGGGTGGCTGATCAGGCGATCACATGCGGCCTGCCCGACCAGCACGGCGCCATCATCGGCAAGGCTGACCACTGATGGCGTCAGCACCTGCCCGTGTGGATTGGAAAAAAGCACCGGGCCCTCGGCACGGTGCATGCCGATCAACGAGTGCGTGGTGCCCAGATCAATACCGACGATCATCCTTGATGCCCCTGTTCTGATTGACCGCCGATTGTAGGTGCGCGGCGGCAGGGCTGAAACGGTTGCGCCGGGCGGCGCGCCGCGATCAAGCATCAGGGCAAGGCCCGGGCCTTGCGGTGGCGCAGGGCCGCGTCAGAAATGGCGCGGTGCTGTTTCCCGTCGGTCATTTCATGACCGCTGGCGGTTGCTCCGCCTGCCAGCCATCGCTACTGTCCATCCCTGTTCTGTAATCCGCTGGAGTTCCAATGACGCGCAAACCGCTTACCGCCGCGCTGGTGCTGGGCATGAGCCTGGCTGCCGCCGCCAACGCCAATGAGGGCATGTGGATGCCCACTCAGTTGCCGGAGTTGGCAAAAACGTTGAAGGAAGCAGGTTTCAACGGTGACCCGAAGGAGCTGGCCGATGTCACCGCGCCGCCGTTGAGCGCCGTGGTGCGGGTGGGCGGCGGCACCGGCGCGTTCGTGTCCGGCGATGGCCTGCTGTTGACCAACCACCATGTGGCCTATGGCGTGATCCAGTACAACGCCAGCAAGGAACACGACACCATCAACGAAGGTTTCATCGCCCAGGGCCGCGCCGATGAGCGCGCCGCCAATCCGGACTACCGGGTGCTGGTGACGGTGGGCTTCGACAAGGTCACCGACGATGTGCTCAAGGACGCCCGCGGCAAGACCGGCCGTGCCTACTACGACGCGGTGGAAAACGCACGCAAGCGCATCGTCGCCGACTGCGAGGCCGAAGGCGGCGTGCGCTGCTCGGTGGCCAACATGTACTACGGCACCGATTTCTACCGCATCCGCCAGCTGGAACTGACCGACATCCGCCTGGTCTACGCACCGCCGCGTGCCATCGGCAATTACGGCGATGAGATCGACAATTTCATGTGGCCGCGCCACACCGGCGACTTCACCTTGCTGCGCGCCTACGTTGGCAAGGACGGCAAGCCGGCGCCGTACAGCAAGGACAACGTGCCGTACCAGCCGCCGGCGCACCTGAAGATGTCGCTGGACGGCCCGAAGGAAGGTGACTACGCGATGCTGGCCGGTTACCCGGGCACCACCTATCGCCTGCGCACGGCCGCCGAGTTCTCCAACCAGATCGACACCGTGCTGCCGCGCCGCGTGGAGGTGTTCCAGCAGCTGATCGACACCATCGAAGCGCAGGGCAAGGGCAATGCCGATGTGCGCACGCGTTATGCCTCGCAGCTGCAATCGCTGAAGAACAACCGCAAGCGCGCGGCCGGTGAACTGGAAGGCCTGCTGCGCAGCGATGCCAAGGCCCAGCGCGCACAGGACGAGCAGGCGATGCTGGCGGCCACCGACAGCCGCTACAAGGCCGACATTGATGCGCTGTTCGCCTCGCTGGCGGCTGGTGAACAGGCCGAGACCAGCGAGTTCCTGGTGACGCTGATGTCCGGCCAGACCCAGCTGCTGCGCTCGGCCATGTTGCTGGAGCGCTTGCGCATCGAATCGGCCAAGCCCGATGCCGAGCGCGAGAGCGGCTACCAGCAGCGCGACCAGGCGCTGATCGAAGGCGTGCTCAAGCAGGTGCAGCGCCGCTACGACCCGGCGGTGGAGAAGGCCGTCCTCACGGCGCTGCTGACCCGCTACCAGCAGCTGCCGGACGCGCAGCGTGATGCCCATTACGACAACCTGTTCGGGCGTACCCCGGCCGAGCTGGCGCGGCACCTGGACGAGATGTACACGCAGACCCGCCTGGGCGATGAAGCGCAGCGCCTGTCGCGCTTTGAATCCGCGCGCAAGGGCGGATTCATCGAGGGCGACGCGCTGGTGTCGGTGGCGTCGGCGCTGGTGATGGCACAGCTCAACGCCGAACGTGAAAGCAAGGAGCGCGAAGGCGAGCAACTGCGCCTGCGCCCGTCCTACATGCAGGCGCTGTTTGATTGGCGCGCAAAGCAGGGCCGTGCGGTGTATCCGGATGCCAACAGGACGTTGCGCATCGGCTACGGCAAGGTGGAAGCGCTGCACCCGCGTGACGCAGTGAACTATTCGCCGGTTACCACCGTGGCCGGCATTGTCGAGAAGAACACCAACACCGTGCCGTTTGACGCGCCCCGGCCGCTGCTGGATGCAATCGCCAAGGGTGATTTCGGCAGCACCGCCGACCCGGTGCTGAAGACGCAGACGGTCAACTTCCTGACCAACCTGGATACCACCGGCGGCAATTCCGGTTCGCCGGTGCTCAACGCCAAGGGCGAGCTGATTGGCCTGAACTTCGACTCCAACTGGGAATCGGTCAGCGCCAGCTGGTGGTTCGACCCGCGTTACAAGCGCGCGGTGCACGTGGACATGCGCTACCTGCGCTGGCTGCTGGCCAAGGTCTACCCGGCGCCGGAACTGTTGAAGGAAATGGGCGTACCGGCCGAGTAACGCGGCCCTCGCCCCGCCCTTGTCGAGCATTGCTCGGCAAGGGCTCAGCGGCCGCGCCTGCACAGACACGCGCGGCTGTGGCACCGGGCCATGCCCGGCATGCAGCGTCGCCGGCGACCATGGCGCGCCAGAAAGTCTGGGCCGAACAGCGCCCAAGGCCAGCGCGGGCGTTTCTCCTGCGCGACAAAAATGTAATGACGATCCTGTACTGACGAGCCGCGCCCGGCATCCGGCGCGCGTGCCTGCATGCCCGCATTTCACAAAATCCGTGCGATCCCGGTCACGGGTCACTATCGACGCGGATTCAGGTCTTTCTTAACCGCAGTAGGAAAGCTCCGTAGGAAATGCCTCAGTAACTGACATTACGCTGGGCTACTATTCCCCCTATATTGGGCAAGGTCATGTGCCTCACAGCGGGGAGATTGTGTGGTAACGCAAGAATTGGACAACGTGTCGGCTGCTGACGATGCATTGGCGCTGGCTCTGGCGCCGCTACGGGTATGGATTGTTGGAAACCTGGACGTCGTCCTGCCGCTTCAGCGTTATGGCGCGCAGGTACACGCGATGGACAGCATTGCAGCGCTGTACCGTGAGTTGGCCATCGTGCCCTGCGATGTGGTGCTGATCGATACCGCCCTGGTGGACGAGGACCTTTCCACCACCGTTGGCCACCTGCGTCGTCGCGACGACCTGGGCATCGTGCTGCTGGTGGATGCAAAAACCCCGCAACGGGTGGCCCAGGGCCTGTGGGCCGGTGCCGATGCCTGCCTGGCGCAGCGGCCCGAGGCCGAACTGCTGGCCGCCAAACTGCACAGCCTGCGCCGCCGCCTGCCGGGTGAACCGGCCCAGGTGATGGAAGCCGCCGCCGCCGGTGTGACAGCGACCAGCTGGGAGCTGGAATCCGGTGGCTGGAACCTGCGCGCGCCCAGCGGCCAGGTTCTCGCTTTGACTGAGGCCGAGCGCTCGTTTTTGTCGCTTCTTTTTGCCTCTCCCGACGAAACCGTCGGCCGGGATCGGCTGATTGCGGCCCTGACCGACCAGCCGTGGAGCTTTGATCCCCATCGGATCGAGGTGCTGGTGCACCGGCTGCGCAACCGGGTGCGCAGTGTCACCCGCTGTACCCTGCCAATCCGCGCAGTTCGCGGCTCCGGGTACCGGCTGACGTTCTAGTTCACACTTTGGTGTTCAGCAAAAAGTCATGTTTGTGGAGAGAGTGCGGGTTCATATCTGTGAACTCGCACCTGATAAAATTTCCGTTAAATCAATGCGATAGCCGATGAATGTGGATCAGCGCACTGTTTGCGCGTGATCTACAGTGAGTTTTCGTCAGAGTTCGGCACTGTAACCCTCGAAGACGGGCGTAAGAATTCGCGCCGTCACGACATCACTGAACAGGGATGTCGCTCCGACGACCCGTTTTGGGGCGGGCCGTCTTCCAACCAATCACGTCTTACCCGGGTTGCCGTTGAAACGGCAGTCCGGCGTAGCCGCGCGTTTGCAATGGGGTTACCCGGTGAAAAGTCTTTTCGAGCAGAGCAGTGCCATTGGTGGCTACGTCGCCGTAGTCAAGCAGGAACGATCGGGGCTGCGGACACGCATCACCCGCGCGTTGGCCGCAATGACGTTGGCATGGCTGGCACCGGCCACTGCAATGGCGAGTGACCTGATCCTCAACGTCAGTGACACGGGCTTTGATCCGGTGGCTGCCGGCGCGTTGATCAAGTACCGGATTACGGCCAGCAACTCCGATATCGAGCCGGTCAGCAATGGCGCCGTGGTATTTGACCTGCCTCTGGGTGCGACGCTGAGCCAGGTCACCGGCTTGAACAGCTGTACCCCTGCGGCAACCACACCTGTGCGCGTGACCTGCACGCTGCCCGAGCTGAAGACAGACGAGCCGCTGACATTCCACCTTGAAGTGGACACCCGCGCCATCTCCGGGGCCACCACGCAGGATGTCTTCCTGTACGGTGCGATCGGTTTCGCCGATAAGCTCAATACCGTCACCGGCCCGGTGAAGGACATGGGCCCCGGCAACCCCGTGCCGCCCTTCTACGGCGATGACGGCAACACGAACAACAACTGGCAAGGTGAGCGCACGACACTGGAGCGCTCCACGGACCTGCGCCTGGTAAAGCAGGGCCCGGCGACCATCATTGGCGGCGGTATTGCCACGTATACCGTCACGGTGCACAACGACGGTCCGAGCCCCACGGCTGGATTCACGGTAACCGACACCCTGTCCGGCCCTACCTATGTCCCAGGCAGCTTCGTGGGCGCGGGTTGGTCCTTCAACGAAGGCAGCATGACGGCGACCTACACGGGCGCTGCGATTCCGGTGGGTGGCAGCGCCACGTTCACCCTGCGTGCCAAGGTCAATGCAGCCACCGGCACGGTTGAAAACCTGGCGGTGGTGGAACCCAGCGACGACCTCTCGCAGCCACGCGAGTCCAACCCGGAAAACAATGGCGATACGGCAACCACGATCGTCACTGCGGGTGCGGACCTGTCCATCAGCAAGACGCTGAAGACCACGCCGGTCATTGCGGGTGAGCAGGCGACGTTCCAGATCCAGATCAACAACCCGGGCCCTAGTCCTGCACTGAACCCGAGCTGGGAAGACACCTTGCCGGAGGGTTTCACGCTTACCGGCGCGTTGCCCACAGTCCCGAACTGGACCTGCGCCAAGCTCGATGCTGATACCCGCATCAAGTGCGACTACACCGGCAGTCTGGCGGTAGGCGCAATAGCGAACTTTGAGTTCAATGCACTGGCACCGTCCACCGGCACCAACAGCTCCGGCAATGTGACCAATACGGCACATGTGAAGTCGGAAACCGACGACCCGAACACCAGCAACAACGCTGGCGGTACCACCTTCCCGGTGATGTCCAATGGCGTCGATCTGGCGTTGACCAAGAAAAAGAATCCCAAGCTGATTTCGGTGTGGAACGGCGTGGGCGATGACAGCGAGAGCCTGATGACCTCGCTCATCAATGTGCTCAACGACGGGCCGGGGGCGGCGACCAGCAATGTGCAGGTCGTCGATGAGCTGTCAGAGGGTGAGGAATTTGTCAGCGGTGGCAAGACCGGCGAATGGCTGTGCTCGGTCACGCCGTCGCCGTGGACCCAGGGCGGTGCCAAGCAGGTTGTCACCTGTGACCTGGACCCAAGCAGGTACCCCTTGCCGAAGGGCGGCAGGACGCCGGAGCTGACGATCATCACCCGTGCGCGCGCCGCCAATCTGAACATGGAAAACCAGGCCTGCACGGGTGGCTCCGGTGGCTCGTTGACTCCGGGTACCAGCGCTGACAATGCAAGCGTCAAGTACGGCGACCGGGATTCGACCAACAACTGTGCCGGTGATGGCACGCGCACGACGCTTGACCGGGTGGACCTGGCACTTGAAAAGTGGACCAACGGCACCGGCAGTGCGGACAACGTTCTGAAGTTCAATCAGGACACCCTGACCTACACCCTGCGCGTCACCAACCTCAATGTCGGTGATGCTCCGGTAAAGGCCACCGGCATTGTCGTCAACGACACCATTCCGGGCTATGTCGCTCCAGGTCAAATTGAAGGCACGACGCTGCCGGGCACCGGCGTCACCGCGAGCTCGGCCTCGGGCTGGGCTTGCGTGGTCAATGCAGGCTCGGTGACGTGCCGCTCGAATACGGAAGGCCTGGAACCGGGTGAATTTGAAGACATCACCATCACGGTCACTCGCCCGCTGTTTGACTCGTCCGCACAGACCGGAACCGCAAGTTGTGGCGTTGATGCGCCAGCGACAGGGGCTTACTGCAACACGGCCGGCGTGGGCGTGGATGCGGCGGTCGCCGGCTCAATCGCCGAGACCAACTCGGCCAACAACCAGGCCAAGGACTGGGTGGCGATTGAGCGCCAGGCCAACATGCGCACTGCGAAAAAGAGCGTGTCCAACAACGGCGTTGGGCAGATTGGCGTCAACAGCGAATACAAGATCACCTATTTCAATGACGGCCCGTCGCTGATCCCCGGCGTTGTGTTCCGCGATGTGCTCACCGTGCCTGCGAACGATCCCGGCTTCGTGTTCGTGTCGGCATCGCGTACGCCCAACACCGCGATCTGCACGGTGGAGACGGTGGCACCGGGCATTGTCGAGAACCCGAATGCCGGCGGCGGTACGTCTTACAGCAACCCGACGGCTTCTGATCTTCAGCTGAGCATCGCCTGCCCGGCATTGAACATGGCGCACCGCCAGAATGAAGTGATGACGGTCGTGATCCGCCCCAACCGTCATCCCAACACACCGGCAGGCCGTAGCTTCCACGACGTCGGCCAGTTCGAAATCAGCGGTGGCGCAACGGGCCCGGACTACAACTTCAACACCAACAGCGGCGATGACACCAAGGATGCGGAGCTGACCTTCACCCGGGAAAACGCCACGCTGGTCATCAACAAGGATGACCTGCCCGTCAGTGGTGAGCCGGACTTTGGCGGTGTGGATCCGCTGGGCTTCGATGGCCTGAATCCGGCCAACAACACGCTTACCTACCGTGTTTCCGTGCAGAACCTCGGTCCGTCCGTTGCCAGCAATGTGATCATCAGCGACACGCTGCGCGCACCGCTTGGCAAGAGGGTCAGGTTCTTGGGCATGGCCACCAGCGCCAACTACAACCGGCCGGCTGATGCTGCCTACAGCGTGGGCAACTGCACCGTAACGGGTTCCACCACGTTCACCGGCGCCGGCATCAGTCCAGGCGATGCTGGCCTTGAGATCAGCTGCAACCTGGCAGGTTCCGGTTTCACCAACAATGCCGAAGGCGTACTCGCCGCTCGTGCATTCAGCTATGCATTCCTGAGGTACGAGTATCTGGACGCACCGGCCGCCAATGGCGACACGGTGATGAACTCGGTCTCGGTCTCGGCAGTGGAAGCCCCGACCGTATCAAAGACGCAGGACACCACGGTGCGCACGCGCGTGGACCTGAGCATCGCCAAGTCGGTGCATACCGATGTGCCGGTTGCCGACCCCGATACCCCGGCGCCAGCGGCGGCAACGGACGTTACGCTGTGGCAGCCGTTCTACTGGGTCATGGATGCGACCAACCATGGCCCGGGTGCAAGCCTTTCCAAGGATCGCAATGGCACCAGCCCGGAGAGTGGAACCGGCACCGTCATTACTGACACGCTTCCGGCCGGAACCGAGCTGATCGGCAATGTGACCTGGCAAAAGAAGGGCCCGGCACAGGTCGATACCACGCCTGTCGGTAGCGGTACGTGTTCGGTCACTGGTCTGAACATCACCTGCAATGTGGGTGACGTCACCGCGACCGGCAAGGTGCGTGTGATCGCCAAGGTCCGTCATACCAGCTGGCCCAGCGGTGGCAAGGTCAAGAATGTCACCGAGGTGAAAACCGAGCAGGTAGACAGCAAGCCAAGCAACAACAAGGACGAGGAAGAAATTCCGTTCGTGCGTTCTTCGCTGTCCGGTGTGGTCTATGAGGACCGGCTGCGCACCGCCGGCCAGGGCGGTAACCGCCAGGCCGAAAGTGACGAGCCGGGCATTGGCCAGGTGGTGGTACGCCTGTCGGGCACCAACAGCTATGGCAACCCGCTCACCAGCGGGGCGAGTGGTGCAACGGTCAACTACATTGAAGTGAAGACGGGTACTGATGGCCGCTTCACTTTCAACAACCTGCCGCCCTCGGATGCGGCCGGCTACACGGTCACCCAGGTGCAGCCCAGCGACTACGTGGACAGCCCGGACATGGTGCCGGTGGCACCTGCGCCTGGCGCGGCATCGCATGGCGGTACCTACAACGGCTCGGTGATCTACAGCGGCGTCCAGATTGGCCGCACGGACACTGCCACCCACTACGACTTCCCGGAGATCCGGCTTCCGTCCCTGTCCGGCCTGGTCTATGTGGATGTGGACCGCAACAACACCTACGGTGCGGGTGACACGCTGATCGACGGCGCCGTGGTGGAACTGCTTGATGCCAGCAATCCGTCAACGGTGCTCGACACCCGCACGACGGTAAATGGCGCCTACAAGTTCGAGAACCTTGATCCGTTCAAGGTCTATACGCTGCGTGAGCCACTGCCGACCGGCTATGCCAACCGTCCCGATGCCGTGAACAAGGGCAAGATCGGCGGCGTTCTGTGCGCAACGGGTTGCACACCGGGTAACGGTGTGAGTCCGGACGCAGCCACCACGAGCCGTATTTCCGATATCGACCTGTCTTCAGGCCAGGATGGCACCGAGTTCAATTTCGGTGAGAATCTCGTCAGCGTCATTTCCGGGCGTGTCTACCTCGACCAGAACGACGACGGCAGCGACAACACGAACGAGCCGGGTATTGCCGGGGTAGCCATCACCCTGGAAATGGAGACGGCGCCGGGCATCTGGACGGCGGTTGTCACCAGCCAGCCGATCGTTACCGACAGCAACGGTCATTACAGCTACGACGGTGGTGTTGTCGGCAACAACTACCGCATCACCGAAACACAGCCGCCCGGCTTGGGCAATGGCAAGGAAAACGGCACGGTCAATACCGGCACGCCTAACGTCATTGTCATCAACAGCCTGCCGGCGGCCGGCTCGACGAACAACAACTTCGGTGAGAAGGGCGCGACGCTGTCCGGCGTGGTGTTCCTTGACCGCAACAACAACGGCATCCAGGACAGCGGTGAGCCGGGCCTGCCCAATGTGGAAGTGGAGTTGCCTGCCGGTACGCTCAATGCGCTCGGCGTGGCTGTGGGCAAGGTAAAGACCAACAACGACGGCCAATACGCATTCGTCGATCTGCTGGCGGGCATCTATACGGTGACCGAACAGGTGCTGCAGCCGAGCTTTGCCGGTGACATCACCAGCAACGGCATCACCACGCCCGGCTCGACCGGCGGTGACGCGACGGATGTGGACACCGTTCCCAGTGCGATCAAGGACATCATCTTGGCCGCCGGTGGCGTGTCGGAGAACAACAACTTCGGTGAGATCCTGCTGGCCGGCATCAGCGGTACCGTCTACGTGGACCGCAACGACAACGGCAGTTTTGATGCCGGTGACGCCGGTTCGGTGAACTCGGCCAACAACGGCGGCATCGAAAAGGTGTGGGTCGTGCTGTATGCCGCCGACGGCACCAGCGAGCTTGATCGCGTGCAAACCGACGGGTCCGGCAACTATTCGTTCGGCAACCGGCTGGCCGGCGTCGACTATGTAGTCAAGGAACTGCAGCCGGCAGGCTACGGCGAAGGCAAGGAAAACGGCACCAACGAGATCCACATCAGTGCGCTGCCGACGAGTGGTTCGGCGGGCAACAACTTCGGCGAAACCTTGGCTTCGCTGGCCGGTTACGTGTACGAAGATTTCTCGAGCACGGCCTCGGGCAACAACAACGGCGCCAAGGATGCCGGTGAGAAGGCCATCGTTGGCGTGACGTTGACCCTGACGGGCACCGATGGCAGCGGCAAGGCGATCACCCCGCGTACGACCACCACCGATGGTGATGGCAAGTACAGCTTCGGCGACCTGCTTGCAGGCACCTACGTCATCACCGAAAGCCAGCCCAGCGGCTATATCGATGGCAAGCACACCGTGGGCGATGCAACCACGCCGGGCAGCAATGCGACGGCCAACATCATCAGTGACATCGGCCTGACGGCTGGCCAGAACGCCAGCGGCTATCTGTTCGGTGAGTTGGCGGAGGCGCCGATCAGCGGCACGGTCTATATCGACCGCAACAATGACGGCAAGCAGGACGCTGGCGAAGCCGGCATCCCGAACGTGAGCATCATCATCGAGGTGGAACAGAGCCCGGGCAACTGGGTGAAGGTGCCGGGTCCGGCCATCGTCACCGATGCCCAGGGCCGCTACACCTACCCGGACGCTGCCGCGGGCAAGAACTACCGCGTCACTGAAAGCCAGCCGACCGGCCTGGCCGACGGCAAGGAAAACACCAGCAACGTCATCACCATCACCAACCTGCCGGCCACCGGCTCGCAGGGCAACAACTTCGGCGAGATCGCTGCAGTGTTGTCGGGCGTGGTGTACCTGGACAGCAACAACAACGGCAAGCAGGATGCCGGCGAGCCGGGCCTGCCGAACGTGGAAGTGGAACTGCCTGCCGGCACCGTCAACGCCCTGGGCGTTGCCGTGGCCAAGGCAGTGACCGATGTCGACGGCAAGTACCAGTTCATCGATCTGCTGGCCGGCACCTATACGGTGACCGAGCAGCTGAAGCAGCCGCTGTACGGCGGTGTCGAAACCAGCAATGGCAAAACCACGGTCGGCACCACCACCGGCAAGGCAACGGATGTGAAGACCGTTCCCAGTGCGATCAGTGGCATCACCCTGGCCGCCGGTGGCGTGTCCGAGGAAAACAACTTCGGTGAGGTGTTGGTTGCCAGCATCACCGGCACCGTCTATGTGGACCGCAACGACAACGGCAGCTTCGACGCAGCCGATGCAGGCACGGTGAACTCGGCCGCCAACGGCGGTATCGAGAAGGTCACGGTGGTGCTCTATGCCGCCGATGGCACCACTGAAATCAAGCGCGTGGAAACCGATGCGCAGGGTAACTATGCCTTCGCCAATCTGCCGACCGGCGTTGACTACGTGATCAAGGAAATCCAGCCGGCGGGTTATGCCGAAGGCAAGGAACACACGACCAACGAAATCAGCATCAAGCAGCTGCCGTTGAGCGGTTCGCCTGGCAACAACTTCGGCGAAAAGCTGGGTGCGCTGGCCGGTTACGTGTACGAGGATTTCTCGGCCACGACCGCGGGCAACAACAACGGCGTCAAGGAAGCCGGCGAGCAGGGCATCGCAGGTGTCACGCTGACCCTGAGCGGCACTGACAGCAGCGGCAAGGCGATCTCTCCGCGTACGGCCACTACCGACGCCGATGGCAAGTACAGCTTTGGTGACCTGCTGGAAGGCAGCTACACCATCACCGAGACCCAGCCGTCGGCCTATGAAGACGGTAAGCACGCTGCGGGCAATGCAAGCACGGCGGGCAGCAACGCGGTGGCCAACGTCATCAGTGGCATTGGCCTGGATGCCGGCCAGTTGGCGGACGGCTACCTGTTTGGTGAGCTGAAGAAGGCACCGATCAGCGGCACCGTCTATGTGGACCGCAATGACAATGGTGACCAGGACGGTACCGAGCCCGGCTTGCCGGGTGTGGAGATCGTCATCACCAGCAATGGCCCGGATGGAAAGCCCGGTGGCGGCGACGACGTCAATGTAACGATCACCACCGACCAGGACGGCAACTACAGCTGGCCGGATGCGATCGCGGGCGTGGATTACACCATCACCCAGAAGCAGCCGACCGGCCTGGCCGACGGCAAGGAAAACACCAGCAACGTCATCACCATCACCAACCTGCCGGCCACCGGCTCGCAGGGCAACAACTTCGGCGAGATCGCTGCAGTGTTGTCGGGCGTGGTGTACCTGGACAGCAACAACAACGGCAAGCAGGATGCCGGCGAGCCGGGCCTGCCGAACGTGGAAGTGGAACTGCCTGCCGGCACCGTCAACGCCCTGGGCGTTGCCGTGGCCAAGGCAGTGACCGATGTCGACGGCAAGTACCAGTTCATCGATCTGCTGGCCGGCTCCTACAAGGTGACTCAGCAGGTTGAGCAGCCGTCGTGGAATGGCGTGGTGACTGCCAACGGCATCACCACCGTCGGCACGACCACGGGTACGGCCACGCTTGTCACCACCGTTCCCAGTGCGATCAGTGGCATCACCCTGGCCGCCGGTGGCAAATCCGAAAACAACAACTTCGGCGAAGTGCTGCAGGTGTCCATCGCCGGCACCGTGTTCCTGGACGTCGACAACGATGGCGCCATTGCCGGTGCCGGTGAAATCGGCCTGGAAGGCGTGGTCATCGAGTTGAACGGTGTCGATGACACCGGCGCGACGGTGACCCGGAGCACCACCACCGACAAGGATGGCAAGTTCCACTTCGAGGGTCTGCGCCCGGGCAAGTACAGCCTGACCGAGCCGACCCAGCCGACCGGCACCGCCAACGGCATCACCACGGCCGGCAAGGTGGATGGTGTCGCTTCGGGTACGGCTACGCCGGTGACCACGGTACCGAGCAAGATTGTCGACATTGACCTGAGCACGCCGGGCAGCGCCTCGGTGGACAACCTGTTCGGCGAGATTCCGCGTAGCAGCGGCATCACCGGCAAGGTGTGGGTGGATACCGACAACGACGGCGTCGTGGACCCGGATGAAAAGGGCATCAGCGGCGTGACCGTTGAGCTGGAAGGCACGGCCATCGATGGCACCAAGATCACCGTCACGGTGACCACCGATGCCGATGGCAACTACAGCTTCACCGACCTGCCGCCGGGCACCTACACGGTGACCGAGCCGAACCAGCCGCCGGGCACCCTGGACGGCAAGACCGTGCCGGGTACCACGGGTGGCAAGGCAACCACGCCGGGCACCACGCCGTCGAAGATCTCCACGATCAAGGTGGGCGTGAACGAAACCTCGACGGACAA
Source organism: Stenotrophomonas sp. STEN056 (assembly GCF_056759635.1). NCBI lineage: Bacteria > Pseudomonadati > Pseudomonadota > Gammaproteobacteria > Lysobacterales > Lysobacteraceae > Stenotrophomonas > Stenotrophomonas sp. STEN056. Next base: position 205,662 of record NZ_JBRRDL010000002.1, on the reverse strand, counting down.
CAACTTCGGCGAGATCCCGGTGGGCAGCATTGCCGGCTTTGTCTACAACGACAGCAACGATGACGGCATCAAGCAGAGCGACGAAGGTGGCTATGCGTTGATCGATGTCGTGCTGACCGGCACCGACGACCTGGGCAACCCGGTCAACGTGCCGGGCAAGACCGACGCGCAGGGCCACTACGTGTTCGAGAACCTGCGTCCGGGCACCTATGTGGTGACCGAGCCGACGCAGCCTGCCGAAACCCTCAACGGCCAGACCACCGCCGGCTCGGTCGACGGTGTGAAGTCCAGCGCCAAGGTCACCGGCAAGGAAACCACGCCTTCGATGATCGACGGCATCGTGCTCAAGCCGGGCAACAACTCGGTGGACAACAACTTCGGTGAGATCGGCGATTCGCCGGACATGCTGGTGAGCAAGTCGTCCACCACGGTCAAGTTCACCGTCAACAACGTGGCCACGTACACCATCCGCGTGCGCAACGGCGGGCAGCAGGCGTCGAAGGGCGAGTACCTCGTCAAGGACCGTCTGCCGGCCGGCCTGAACCTGGCGGAAGTTCCGTCGGGCAACGGCTGGACCTGCACCGGCGCGGTGGGCGATGCCCGCTTTGAATGCCGTAGCTCGGAAGTGGTCAATGCCGGCGTGACCTCGGCCTCGGACATCACCGTCAAGGTCAACGTCACCGCCGAAGCCGCCAAGGCCGGCACCGTCAACAATGCGGTGCTGGTGGAAGGCGGCGGCGAGAACGAGTTCCGTACCCCGACCACCGAAGAGAAGACCGCGTTCGAGGGCGATGTCACCGATCTGCCGGTGTGCGATACCGCCATCACCCAGAACGCGTGCCGTGTGCCCAACCAGGTGCAGCTGGCCGCGTCGGTTGGCGGCACCGTGTGGTTCGACATCGGCAGCGAAGACACCCGACTGGATGGTGGCGATGAGCGCCTGCAGTCGTGGATCGTGGAGCTGCTGGACGCGACCACCGGCCTGGTGAGCCAGACCACCACCACCGCCGTGGACGGTAGCTACCGCTTTGGCGACGTGGTGCCGGGCATCAAGTGGAACCTGCAGTTCCGTGACCCTGCCTCGGGCGTGTTGTGGGCGTGGCCGGTCAACCAGGAAACCGCCGGTGGCATGGGCGTTGCCTGTGACAGTGCGCGTGCGATCACCAACGAAGGCGTCAGTGCCTGCCGTGTCACCGAGAACGGCACCAGCCAGCTGCAGGTCGTGCTCGAAGCCGGCCAGCATCTGCCGCAGCAGAGCCTGCCGGTGGATCCGTCCGGTGTGGTGTACGACGCCGTCACCCGTGATCCGGTGCCGGGCTCCATCGTGACCATCACCCCGGTGGGCGTGTGCAACGGCTATGACCCGATGACGGCCATCCTCAACGCGGCTGCCGGTGGCTACCGCGTGGAAGGCAATGCGGTGTCCATGACCGTGGGCAACAACGGCTATTACCAGTTCATGTTCGGCCCGGCTGCGCCGGCACGTTGTGAGTTCCAGCTGACGGTCACGCCGCCGGGTGGTTACCAGTTCGTGTCCTCGCTGATCGCACCGCAGGACGGTTCGCTGTCGCCGCTGGGTGCGGCCGGCAACAACCACCTGGTGCAGCCGCAGTCCAACGCGCCGACCGGCGCGGTGGGCACGCCGACGCAGTACTGGCTGACCCTGTTTGCCGGTTCGGCAACTGCCAGCATCGTCCACAACCACATCCCGCTGGATACCGCCGAAGCCACCGGCCTGGTCATCACCAAGACAGGTGACCGCCAGACCGCGGAAATCGGTGACACCGTGCAGTACACCATCACCGTGCGGCAGACCGCCGGCAGTGCAATGGCGACGTTGAACATCGTCGATACGCTGCCGCGTGGCTTCACCTACATCGATGGCACTGCCCGCGTCGGCGGCCGTGCGCTGGACGAGCCGTTTGGCAAGCCGGGCCCGCGCCTGGGCTTCAACCTCGGCCCGATCAACGTCGGCCAGCAGCTGGTGCTGACCTACCGCGTGCGGGTTGGCGTGGGTGCGCAGCAGGGTGACGGCGTCAACCGCGCCCAGGCCCATGGCTGCTCGATTGCTGGTGGCTGTATCGATCCGGACTCGATGACGCCGGTGCCGGGTTCGGTGCCGTCCAACCGTGCCGAGTACCGCGTGCGTGTCACCGGCGGCGTGTTCACCGAGGAAGCGTGCGTGCTGGGCAAGGTGTTCGTGGACTGCAACAACAACCACCTGCAGGACAACGAAGAGCTGGGTATCCCGGGCGTGCGTCTGTACTTCTCCAACGGCACCTGGGTGATCTCCGATTCGGAAGGCAAGTACAGCTACTGCGGCCTGACCCCGCAGAGCCATACCTTGAAGGTGGATCCGTCCACCCTGCCGGCCGGCTCGCGCCTGACCACCAGCAGCAACCGCAACCTGGGTGATGCCGACAGCCTGTTCCTTGACCTGAAGAACGGTGAGCTGCACCGCGCCGACTTCATCGAAGGCAGCTGCTCCAACCCGCTGCTGGAGCAGGTCAAGGCCCGTCGTACCCAGGGCGAGGTGCGTGCGCCGGAAACCGAAACCGGCCAGTCGCAGCTGCGCTTTGAAAGCAAGCCCGCCCGTGCGCCGCAACAGGCCACGGACTCGGCCAACCAGAGACCGATCGTGCATCCGCGACCCAATCCGCCCTCGGCGCCCGCTTCGCAGGAGGTGCAGCCATGAGCCGCCGCAACCTGCGCGCGATGCCGCGCATGAGCCTGCTGGCCTGTGCACTGGCCACCGCGGCACTGCCCGCCCTGGCCCAGAACGTGGGCAGCAGCACCCGCTTCACGCCGGTGCTGGGTGATGCCAGCACCTTGTATCCGCGCTCGCTGGTCACCACCGATACGCCGCCGGAAGTCGTCGCTGCCCGTTCGGGCCAGGCCGACTACAGCAGCAATGTCGGCGTGGACCGCGTGTCGGTGGAAGTGGACCGTGATGGCGTGCCGGCCGATGGCCAGACGCCGGTGCACATCACCGTGCGTCTGCTCGGTGCCGACGGCAAGCCGCTGGCTGGCACCAGCTACGCCACCATTGAAAACAGTGGTGGCCGCATCCGCCTGCCCGGCTCGCGCACCGATGAGTTCGGCCCCGGCGCCGCCGATGCCGACAAGGTGATGCCGGGCGTGCAGGTCGCCGTTGAAAACGGCGTGGCCGAGTTCGACCTGGTGGCCCCGCACGATCCGCAGGATGTCCTGCTGCGGATCACCGCAGGCGACCAGGTGGCCGAAGGCACGATTGGCTTCCTGCCGGAAATGCGCGAGCTGCTGGCCACCGGCCTGATCGAAGGCATCGTCAACTTCCGCAACAAGACTAACGCCGGGCTGATCTCGCCGGTGCAGCACCACGACGCCTTCGACCGCGACATCCGCCGCTGGGAAAAGACCTTCAACAACGGCAAGGCGAATGCCGCCGCGCGCACCGCGTTCTTCGTCAAGGGGCAGATCAAGGGTGAGTACCTGCTCACCGCTGCCTACGATTCGGACAAGGACGTGCGTGGCCGCCTGCTGCGTGACATCCAGCCTGAAGAGTTCTACCCGGTGTACGGCGACTCGTCGCTGCGTGGCTTCGACGCGCGCTCGGCCGAGCGCCTGTACGTGCGTATCGACAACAAGCGCAGCTACCTGTTGTACGGTGACTTCCAGACCGGCGACACGCTGGCCACCACCAGCGGCATCGGTGGCAGCGGCCCGATCCCGCAGCGCATCCTGAGCACCTACAACCGCACCGCAACCGGCCTGGGCTGGCACTTTGAAAGTGAGCGCGTGCGTACCAACGTGTTCGCCATCGAAGACTCGCTGCGGCAGATCATCGAAGAGTTCCGCAGCCAGGGCAGTGGCCCGTATGCGCTGCGCAACAACGCGGTGCTGGAAGGCAGCGAGCGCGTGGAAATGATCGTGCGCGACCGCAACCAGCCCACCCGCATCGTCTCGGTCAAGCCGTTGGCGCGGTTGGTGGACTACAGCTTCGAGCCGTTCTCCGGGCGCATCCTGCTCAACCAGTTCCTGCCGTCATTCGACAGCGACCTCAACCCGGTGTCGCTGCGCATCACCTATGAACTGGACCAGCAGACCGAGAAGTTCTGGGTGGTCGGCGCCGATGGCCAGTTCAAGCTGACCGACAAGCTGGAAGTGGGTGCCTCGGCGGTGGAAGACCGCAACCCGTATGCCGAATTCAAGATGGGCAGCGTCAACGCCGGCTATCGCTTCGGGCAGAACACCATGCTGGTGGCCGAGTTCGCACGCACCCGCAGCGAGGTCAACACCAACTCGCTCAACCAGGTGACCTCGCAGGGCTTGAAGGATGTCACCGGCGAGGTGGAAGGCGATGCCTGGCGCGTGGAATTCGCCCATGACGGCAGCAAGTTCGACGCCCGCCTGTTTGCCGCGCGTACCGATCCTGAGTTCAACAACGCCGCCTCGCCGTTGTACGGCGGCCGTGGCGAATACAGCGCCCGCATGGCCTACACCGTGGGCCCGCGCCTTGAACTGTATGTGGAAGGCCTGCGCAGCGAAGACCGCAACCCTGACGGTGGCGAGCGTGATGCCGGCGGCGCCGGTGTGCGCATCGGTGCAACCGAGCGGCTGACCGTGGACCTTGGCCTGCGCAGCATCCGCGAGACCATCGGCGTGACGTCGCCGTGGTCCTCCGGTGCACCGTTTGGGCAGATGGGTGGCCTGACCGGCGGCTTTGCCACCGGCGGTGGCGGCGGTGCGCTGGGCTACGGCCAGCAGGCACTGGACCCGGCCACCGGCCTGATGGTCATCAACGGCTCGTCCAGCGGCAGCCCGATCACCAGCGACCTGCCGGTGGGCACCAAGCTGGAATCGGACAGCGCACGCATCGGCCTGGGTTACCGCTTCAGCGACAAGTTCAGCGGCGGCGCCGAGTACGAACAGAGCGTCAGCGGTGAAGACCGCAACCGCGTTGCCGCCGGTGTGGACTACCAGGTGTTCGAGCGCAGCCGCCTGTATGGCCGCTACGAAAAGCAGACCGGCCTGACCAGCGCCTACGGCATCACCACCACCGACCGCGAGGCCGATGCGCTGGTGTTCGGTATCGACAGCAGCTACATCCGCGACACGCAGGCGTTCTCCGAATACCGCATGCGTGACTCGATCAGTGGCCGTGATGTGCAGGCCGCCTCGGGTATCCGCAACAACTGGGACATCGCCCAGGGCCTGCGCCTGAGCAGCTCCATCGAGCGGGTCAACGTGGTGGCCGGTGATACCGGCGACAGCACCGGCCTGGCGCTGGCGTTGGACTACAGCGCCAACCCGCTGTGGCGCGGTGCCATCCGTGGCGAGCACCGCATCTCCGAGGACGTGCCGGGCACCGCCGCCAACGAGGCCTTCAACACCACGCTGCTGCAGTTCATGGTGGCGCGCAAGTTGAGCCGCGACTGGACCCTGCTGGGCCGCAACTACCTGCTGGCCACCAACTACGAAGACCGTGGTGACGTGCTGCAGGATCGCTTCCAGCTTGGCCTGGCCTACCGCGACACCGACCGCAACCGGATCAACGCGCTGATGCGTTACGAGTACAAGCTCGAACGCGACGAAAGCGGGCTGACCCTGCTCGACGGCGACGTGGTGGATGGCACCAGCCAGGACGTGCGCACCCGTGCGCATATCGTCTCGGCGCATGCCGACTGGCACCCCTCGCGCCCGTGGTGGCTGACCGGCCGCGTTGCCGGCAAGTGGCAGCGTGACCAGTTCGCCTACAGCGACGGTGGTCGCGTCAACAGCCGCTTCAACGCGGTGCTGTTGTCCGGCCGCGTGGTCTACGACATCACCGAGAACTGGGACATCGGCGTGCTGGCTTCCACCTTCCGTGGCCAGTTCGGCGCCAACCAGTACGCCTACGGCATGGAAGTGGGCCGCCTGTTGCGCCAGAACCTGTGGTTGTCGGCCGGCTACAACTGGACCGGCTTCGAGGGTGACAGCGACCTCAACGGTTACGAGTACACGCAGCAGGGCGCGTTCCTGCGTCTGCGCTTCAAGTTCGATGAAGATCTTTTCCGTCGGGACCCGGTTCGCTACCGCGATCCGGCCCGCTGAGGACGACACCATGACGCTTTCACATCTGAAAACCCCCGCGTTCCGCTCCCTGCTGGCCGCTGCCGTACTCACGGTGGTTGCCGCCGGCGCCAACGCCCAGCAGACCCAGCTCAACCCGCAGGCCAAGCGCATCAGCGATGAAGCCATCCATGCCGACCTGGCGTCCTACGAGGCCACCCAGGGCCGCATCCAGGCGCTCAACGACGGTGGCCGCCCGATCCGCGACTACCACCTGTCCAAGGCGCAGTGCTGGCTGGACGTGTCCTTCCACGAATACACCCGCAACGACCGCAGCGCGTTCCCGCAGGAAGCGCTGACCGAGTCGGAGAAGCTGATCGTGGACATGGAGAACGGCGTCTCGCCGATCCCCACCGACACCGCACTGGTGAACGACGCCAAGTACCTGCGTGCCGATCTGTGGCAGCGCCTGAAGGTCATCCACGGCACCCCGGGCTTTGCCTGTGCCGCGCAGAAGGTGGCCTGCGGTGAAGTGGAGCTGGTGCATGCCGGCAACGAGTTCAACCAGCAGCAGTGGCGCCACTCCAAGCCGTACATCCAGATTGCCGAAGACCTGGTCAACGAAGCCGAAACCGCCGCGCGCCTGTGCGGCGTGGACCCGGCAGGCCCGGTGGCGCCGCTTGCGCCGGCAGCGGGCCCGCTGATTGCCAACGTGCTGTTCGAGTTCGACCGCGACGGCTACAAGGACATCCGCACCTACTCGCTGGAGAGCATCGACCGTGCGCTGGCCACCCTCAGCAGCGAGAAGCGCGAGCTGGCCGGGGTCACCCTGGTGGGCCACGCCGACCGCATGCAGGGCAACGGCTTCGACTACAACCAGGCCCTGTCCGAGCGTCGTGCCAAGACCGTGCGCGAGTTGCTCGCCGGCCGTGGCATCCCGGCGGACAAGATCCGTTACGAGTACCGCGGTGACACCCAGCAGGTGCAGCAGTGCGAGGGCGTCAAGCCGCGCGCCGCGCTGCTGGAATGCCTGCTGCCGAACCGCCGCGTGGAAGTGCGCTTCGAGTTGGCGCAGTAAGTACAGTTCTACGTTGTGACAAAGAACGCCCCGGCATTGCCGGGGCGTTCTGCTTCACGGCCACAACTTCGCTCGCAGATGAAATTGCAGTGCTTGCGCGGGATCAATGCCGTGCTCGTTCAGCTGAGCCAATCGTCCTGGGTGTTCCTGTCGCCGATCGGATCGTAAGGCCCGGTTGTGTCCTTGGGGTCCCCTGTGCTGGTACTGCCGCCGCTATTGCTCGGGCCGGCACCGAAGATGCTGTCCAGTGCTTCCTGATTGAGTTCGCGCATCATGCTTCCTCTCGTTGGTTGGTCGGCACACCTTGGTGCCGGGGCCGGGAATCGATGGGGTGAAACAGCCATGCAATCAGCAGCCAGCGTGCAAGCCAGCCGATTGAATTCAGGACAGGGCCTGCTCAGGTTCGCGTACCGTAGCGTCCCTGCCTGTGTTCTGACGAAGCTCTTGTGCGACACGACCACCATCCATCACCAGCACGCGATCAGCACTGGCGATGGTTTCAGGTCGATGGGCGACGATGACCTTGGTGAGTTGTAGCTTGCGCACGGCATCGTTCACCAAGCGCTCGCGCATCACGTCCAGGTGGCTGGTTGCTTCATCGAGGAACAAGAGCTTGGGCTGGCGATAAAGTGCGCGTGCGAGGATGATGCGTTGCTTCTGCCCACCGGAGAGCGAACTGCCCATGTCTCCGATCAGGCCGTGGTAGCCCATAGGCATCGCGGCGATGTCTTCATGCACTGCGGCGAGCCTCGCCGCTGCCTCCACGCGTACAAGATCAAAATCAGGGTCAAAAAAGCCGATGTTGTCGGCGATGCTGCCTGCAAACAGCTGATCATCCTGCATCACCGCGCCGATGATGCTGCGTACATTGCGCGCTCCAAGCTTGCGCATATCTTCGCCGCCAATCTTGATCTTTCCTTCCGTTGGTTGCAGCAAGCCCAGCATGATCTTCACCAAAGTCGTCTTGCCACAGCCCGAGGCACCGACGATGGCGATGGAATCACCTGCGTCGACCTTGAAGCTGCAATTCCTCAACACCCAGGGCTCACCATCGGCATAGCGGAAGGACAGGTTCTCGACCTCGATGCAGATGTCCTTCGGGGGAGGGGATTCGGGGCCTGACGTGTTCTCCTCCGGTGGGGTGAGCACGATGTCGGCAAGCCGCTCGCCGTGCAAGCGCAGCATCCGGAACTCGATGAACTTGTCGATGAGGCTGCTTGCACGAGAGGCGAACTGATCCTTGTAGGCAAGGTAGGCGATCAGCATGCCGACCGAGAAAGCACCGTTCATTGCAAGGGTCGCACCGATCCAGATTACCGCGACGCGTTCCAGGCCGAATACCAGTTGGCTGGCACTGCTGAACCCAAGACCGAGATGGGCCACGCGAACGTCGCGACTGATGGTATCCACCATGAGGTTGTCGTAGGCGCTGCGACGACGGGACTCTTCACCAGCGACCTTCAGGCTCTGCATGCCGCGCAGGGACTCGAGAAGATGCGTCTGTTGCTTGGCCGATGCGATCAGCTGTTGCTCGGTCCCGTCGCGCAGGGGGCGCCAAGCGATAGCACGGATGGCAGCGTACAGAATCACTGCGACCAAGGTGACCAAGGCCAATTTCCAGCTGTAAACCAACATCAGTACCAGGGTCACCACTGCCATGAGGCCATCGATCAGCGCCTCGACAAAACTCGTTGTCAGGGTCTTCTGGATGGTTTGTACCGAAGACAGGCGCGAGGTGATGTCACCGAGGTTGCGCTTCTCGAAGAAGTCCAATGGCAACCTGAGCAGGTGGGCGAACACATTCCCCATCCATTGCAAGCCGAGACGGGAGGACAGGTAGACGACGGCACCGCCACGTAACAGGCTGATGGCAACCTGCAGCAGCAGGGCCAGTCCGAACCCAAGGCCGAGCACGGTAAGCAGGTCGCGGTCGGCGGATACCAGTACCTGATCGACCACCCATTGCATGAAGAACGGAGCCAGCACCGCGAAGACCTGCAGCGCAATTGAGAGCAGCAGGATCTGGGCGAGCGATGGCCATAGCCCGCGGATGCGGCCGGTCAGCTGCTTGATGCTGACGGCAGGTGCGGGTTTGGTTTGCGCAAATTCAGCGGTAGGCGTGAGTTCGAGTGCTACGCCTGTGAAGTGATCTGACACCTCGGAGAGAGGCATCAGGCGCTCGCCAAGGGCCGGATCCAAGATCGTAGCTTTGGTACGGCCTACCTTGGCTAGCACGACAAAGTGATTCAGGTCCCAGTGCAGAATGCACGGGAGTTTGAGATTTCCGAGGTCTTCCATCTCCAGGCGCAGTGGCCTGGTTGAGAAGCCAAGCTGCTGGGCAACAGATATCAGCTGCGACAGCTTTGCTCCCTTGAGCGATAAAGGAAAGCGTTGACGGAGCTCCGGTAGTCCAATTTCAAGCCCGAACGATGCTGACACCATCGCCAACGCGACCAGGCCACATTCCGCGGACTCAGACTGAATGATAGGTTTCACCGAGCTCCCGGCAAAAGTGCGTCTTCGGAGGCAGTTTTCTCAGCTGACATCTTGTTGTCAGCGATAGCGGCTTTGTAGCCTATATACATGCCGATAAACGCAAAGGATAGGCAGCTGATCACGGCGAAATAAACGATGGTCTGAACTTTTCTCACGTTGTTTGCTCCGTTAGGGTTGATGGCCGTGATGCCAGATAGCGCTATCGAAGCATCACGGCCCTAATGCTTATTTCGTAGCCCGGTTGTCGCGTTCCGCAGCTGCGAGACCCATGGCTGCGCCCGCAGCGATGGAAGCTATCGCGATGGTAACGAGCAGATTGGCGAGCCCACCTTCTACCTGATCAACTTCGAACTGGTTCAACTCTTTCATGCATCCTCCAGATTTTCTGATTAGCAGTCTCGGGCCGCGTAGTACATCGCTACGAACCCAATTCCGATCAAGGGGCTGACTGCGGACACAATTCCGAGCTGCACCTTTGTTGCGGTCGACATTTCGCACTTTTCCAGTCCGCCGGAGATTGAGTCAACTTCATCTGCAAATAGCTCACGCATCGTTACTATCCTCTAGGAGTGCAGTCCCTGCACCTGGGGCCGGGAAGTTCTCGGCGATGGCGATTGAAAGCGGTCTCGATTACGCGTCTTTGGAGACGCTTTTGCGAATCTGGAACCAAGTTTTCTTGCAGGTGTGAGGTCAAGCTTGCTGGGTATCCAGCGAATAGCGTTGCTTCCCTCATGCTTGGCATCGAGTTAGTTCAAGCCAAGACGTTCTTTCCACATCTCCCACTCCAGCCAGCTCATCTCCCGCTGCTGCGGGTACTTTGACGGCGGTTGCTCCAGGTTGATGCCGCCGGATACGCGCTCGATGTCCTTCGAATCCATGAGATGCATGTTGCTGCTCCTTTGCTTATTTGATGCCAACCCGGCATCAGTAGGGCTGGTGTTGCGACCAGCAGTCACTCGTCTTCGGCACTATGCTTGCCGTTCCACGGTGATTTCAGAAAAGGCGATCAAGCGCCAGGTGCATGTGAGTCCGTTGGATGAACTCAACGAGTGAATCAGCGTGCCGTAGGCGCGTCGTTCGTTACCGGCATTGGTTTGGACCAGTCACGCAGCAGGTCCTTGAGGCTGTCGCTGGTGCCGGAGTCTCCGTACGGCGGATCCTGGTTGAACCCACCACCGACGGTGGAAATCTGTTCTTCACATAGATGATGCATGCTGCAACCTCGCTGCTCTAAAGGGTCCGCCGGTAAAGTCGAAATTGGATAGTCGGCGGATTCAAACTATCGAACGCGCGTCCACCTGGGTGCAGGCAGAAGGTGTTTCTCGTTGGGTTTCCGATCTGATCAGCTGTCCCAAACTTTCCCGCTGATTGAGTAGAGCGGTTCGAATATCCATTCGATCAATTTTCGCTTCTCGCCCATGACATCCGCTTCCAGCAGCATTCCAGGCTTCAACGTTTCCTGCTTGCCGTAGGCTGTGATCGCCTGCTGAGAAAGTGCAACGGTGACGCGATAGAAAGGTTCAATTTTCTCTGTACTTCCAACCAATGTGCCAAGTTCTGCCGGGGTCAGCGCACTACGACTGATGCGCGATACCTTTCCTTTCTGGTGGCCGAATTTTTGATACGGAAATGCCTGGTAGCGCAGCAGTACGAGATCGCCCGGTGCAATGAAGCCGATGGCTCTGCTGGGAACAAGCAGTTCTGCTTCAAGCCTGCCATCACCCGGAAGCAAGCTCAGCAATGGCTGGGCGGCCTGGACTGCCTGGCCGGATTTGACGACCTGGGTGGCCACTACACCATCGACCGGAGCGGTAATTACCAGCGAGCCATTGGCCTGCGTTTGCACACGCTCCTGTTCAAGTGCGGCCAGCTCGCGTTGGTAGGACGCGCTGCTGGCCGCACGTTGGCTAGGGAGTTCCAATAGCGATTGCTGCAGCTGTGCAATCAGCCGGCGTGTGCTGATGGCTTGGCGCTGCAAGCCCTGCATCTGGCTGGTGTAGTCAAGTACCAACGCCTCTTGCTGCTTGATCTGCAGGATGCTGACGAACTGTTTGTCCTCGAGTCGCCGCAGGCGCTCCAGTGTTTCGCTGGCGATTCGTATCTGCTGGCTTCGCGTGACGGTCTCGACTTCCACTTGCTGCAGTTCACGCTGTGCAGTGGAAAGCTGGTTTTTTATGCCCTGCGATTGCACCGCGAGTTGCCCTTCCTGAGCGTCATGCGCCAGCTCGAGACCATCTTTGCGCTGGTCGAGACGGTGCTCCAGTGCGGCCTGCGTGTTGCCGCTGCCGGAGGTAGCACGGGGGACGCTGACCAGGGCAAGTACATCACCTTGGGCGACACGGGAGCCTTCCGGAAAATCGAGCTCTGTAACAACACCGGTTGCCGGCGAAAGTACGGTTGCCAGGCCTTGTGAAGGAACCAGCTGCCCGGTGACTGAGGAGCGACGGGTATAGCTACCAAACACGATGAATGAAACAACGGTGACTGCGATCAGGACAGCTACGACCGTCAGAATCCAGAGTCGGACCGGTTGCGCCAACGAAATGTTCCCAAGCCACCCGGATCGGCGAGCCTGCAGTACTTCGCTGCGGAACAGATCGTTTGTCACCGTGTGCAACCTTTGGAAAGAGAGGGCGTATTCGAGGGCGTCATGCGGGAATACGAATCTCCGCTACGAAAGCCTTGGCGCGCAACTGTCAGAAATGACAGTGTTGGCACTTGGCGATCCTTCCCTTGAGAGCGTAGGATTTTGTAATTCCAGCCAGCAAGCGAAGGTTGGATGGCCTTCTATCAAGACTGGCGGTGCAGCGCGATGTACGTGGAAACCGCTTTTCCTGAGCAGGCGTTCCATGGCCAACGGCGACACGGTGACGAGACGCTTGGCTCCTTTGCTTTGCACGTGACGTGCGGCGATTTTCAGGATGTCCATGGCCAATGTCGAAGGTTGCTGCATGTGGATTCCAGAGCGGGACCCTTGCAGGTCCACTGCGGCAAAGCGAGACAGTTCCCATATTTCATCCGAGCAGGGTATCGGCTGGTCGCGCATCAGCTGCGGGAACAGGCTGCCTAGAAGATACGGACGTGTAGTCGGCAGCAGGCGAGCACAGCCGATGATTTGCTGTTCGTCGTTCCTGGCGATTACATACACGGTTTCCGGACAATCAAACTGGTCGCGTTCGATCCCTCGCGGAGTATCGAGCTGCCATCCCAGTTTTCTGACAAAAACGTCGTATCTATATCTGTCCAGGGCGTCACAAAGCGGCTTGGACAGGCTACATGCTTCCGAAAGAATGAATTCCATTTCTCATCCCTGCTTCCTTGGGTAGGGGGATGAGTGTCGCGAGCCATCGCGTTGCTTTTAACTGTCAGAATTGACAGGTGGTTGAATACTTGGGTACAGGGGTGGAGCTTCTACAGATGCAGCACCAAGGCGCCGATCAGTTATTTGTGGCTCTCTTGCCATCGTCGTCCAGCCGGGCAAGTCCAATGGCCGCCAATACGACGGGTTCCCATCCTAGTTTCCTGACGAATGCGTCAATGCGAAGGCTCGTGTCCTTCACGCCCAGGTCGGCGCCCGAACTGTCGGTAAACATGAGGTTTCCCTGGATGTCGCCATAGGGAACAAGCACCAGCGGTTTGGTGCATGTGGCAAGCCGCCAATCCCATCCGAGCGATATCACTGGCAGGCATGTACTTGCCCATTCGGTATACCCGAGCATTTCCGAACAGCCATCGTGGGCTGGGCTGTTCTCGTGGTTTGCATAGGTACCAGAGATAAGATGGGTGAACGAAATATGCTTCAGTATCCCCGGTTCCATTCGGATGTAACCATCGGCATCGACTTCCATGAGGTCTCTCTTCATCAGTCGCGCCTCTTGTTCATGTTTGTGACAAGTGAAAGGATGTCAAGAGATTCTGGAGATGGACGACAAATTTAGGAACTGTCCTTAATGACAGGTGTCACCATCACGTATAAATTCTGCTGACGTTTAGATTATTTTTCCTGCAGGGACGGACAGGGAGGCGGCATTGGAAGCTTGGCGAGAGGATCAGTTGAATTTGCTGGTCGCAGGTGGCGAGCGGGACGAAGTTTTCTCGAAGGTGACGGATCTGGCGAGGGGGTTGGGTTTCACAAATTGCGCTTATGGAATGCGTGCCCCACTCCCGCTCTCTCGGCCAGAGATCGTGATGCTGAACGATTACTCGGATGCGTGGCGTGATCGCTATGAGGAAGCTGCGTACTTGAGCCTGGACCCCACGGTACAAAGGGGCGCTGCTTCATTGGAGGCCTTCGCGTGGTCGCACCAGCAGAGCGCTTCTGCTGCTGTCGCTGAGTTCTGGGAGGACGCGCTAGGACATGGCGTTTCCTACGGCGTGTCGTTGCCGATGCTTGCGGCCAACAGCGTGCGAGGGATGTTGACGCTGACCAGAGGGAGCGATCTTCCTACGGACAAGGAATTGGCCGAAAAATGGCCTCAGCTGCTGTGGCTGGGCCAGGTTGCACACCATGCGCTGTCTCGCCAGATACTGCATAAGTGGCGTTCGGGTATCGGTGAGGGTCTGAGCGATAGAGAGACGGAAATACTGCGATGGGTAGCCGAAGGTAAGACCAACAAGCAGATTGCTTCCAGTATTAATGTCACCGAGCGCACGGTGAATTTTCACTTGAATAATGTGATGGTCAAGCTGGGTGTTCCGAACCGCACGGCGGCAGCGGTAAGCGCAGTGGTCCTGGGGATCATTGCGTAGCTGGTCGGCGGATGCGGTATCCCTCTCGATAATGGCTGTTTGAGAATCGCAAAGATCCACCTCCAATCGTATGCACTCGATTCGCGGAGCGCACGGGTTCTCGATTGCGTGACGGCAGTAGTTCTGTCAACCCAATGCCAGGGAAATGGCTAAACTCGGCTAGGTTTTTTTTCGCGGACAAGCCCTTGGTCTCCAGCTGGATCCTGCTCCTGGTGTCACTCGGCTACGCCGCGCTGCTGTTCGGCGTGGCCTGGTGGGGTGACCGTCGCCCGCTGTATCCGGACCGCCCCTGGCTGCGGCCGGTGGTCTACAGCCTGGCGCTGGCGGTGTACTGCTCGTCGTGGACTTTCTATGGCGGCGTCGGCACCGCCGTGCGTTACGGGATCGGCTACCTGCCCATTTACCTGGGCCCGTTGCTGATGCTGGCGTTCGGCTGGCGCATCATCGAGCGGCTGGCGTTGATCGCCCGCACCGAGAATGTGGTTTCCATCGCCGACTTCATTTCCTCGCGCTTCGGCCGCTCGCGACGGCTGGCCGCCTTGGTCGCGCTGATCGCCTTGATCGGCGTGGTGCCGTACCTGGCGCTGCAGTACAAAGCCGTGGCGATGAGCCTGCAGGTGCTCAGTGGCGATGCCGGCGGCAAGGGCGTATTCACCGACCCGGCGTTGTACGTGGCCCTGCTGATGGCCTTGTTCGCCATCCTGTTCGGCACCCGCCAGGTGGATGCCACCGAGCACCACCACGGCATGATGCTGGCCATCGCGCTGGAGTCGATGATCAAGCTGATCGCGATGGTGGCGGTGGGCTTGTTTGCCTACCTGCTGATCTCCGACCGTGGCGAGTCGGTGGTGCGCTCGGCGCGCACCTTGTTCGAGGGCATGCCGCCGGTCGGCTTTGTCTCGCAGACCCTGCTCAGTTTCCTGGCGTTGATCTGCCTGCCACGTCAGTTCCATGTCGCGGTGGTGGAGTGCGGCAATGCCGGTGACGTGCGTCGCGCGCGCTGGATGTTCGGTGGTTACCTGGTGGTGATCTCGCTGATGATCATCCCCATCGCCAGTGCAGGCGCCACGTTGTTCGGCACCGGGCTGGCCTCGGACGACACACTGGTGCTGGCGCTGCCGATGTCCGAAGGCAGCATGGCGTTGGCCCTGGCCGCCTATGTGGGCGGTTTCTCGGCGGCCACCGGCATGGTCATCGTCTCTTCCATCGCCCTGGCCACCATGATCAGCAACGACCTGGTGATGCCGGTGCTGCTGCGCCGCAGTGGCGACCACCGCGAAGCGGCCAGCGTTGCCTCGCGCGTGTTGTGGATCCGCCGCATGGCGATCCTGCTGTTGGCATTGGTGGCCTACGGTTACTACCGCGGCAGCAACAACGACACCATGCTCGCCACTTACGGCCTGATGGCATTCGCAGCGGTGGCGCAGTTCGCGCCGGGTTTGATCGGTGGTTTGTACTGGCGTGGCGCCAGCCGCCGCGGTGTGGAAATCGGCATGCTGGTGGGCTTCGGCGTGTGGATTTATACGCTGCTGATCCCCGCACTCAGCCATGGTGGCTGGCTGGATGAATCGCTGCTGCAGGATGGCTTGTTCGGCATTGAATGGCTGCGCCCGCAGCAGCTGTTCGGCTTGGCCGGCTGGGATGCGCTGACCCACGGCACGTTCTGGTCGTTGCTGCTCAACACCGCCACCATGCTGCTGGTGTCGATGCGCTGGCGCCCCGACGTTGCCGAGCGCCTGCGCGCGGCGCCATTTCTTGATCCCTATGCCAAGCGCCCGGTGGTGGCCGGTGACTGGCCGGCGCACGTCAAGGTGCGTGACCTGCTCGCGTTGGCCACGCGCGTGATCGGCGACAGCCGCGCACGCCGCTCCTTCATCGAACAGGCCCAACTGCTGCAGCGTGATTTCCTGCCTTCGGCCGCGGCCGACCGCGTGTGGGTGCAGTTCACCGAACGCCTGCTGGCGGCCTCCATCGGTGCGGCCTCGGCGCGTCTGTTGCTGACCAGCCTGCTGCGCGGCTCGGGCATGGACCTGGGCGAAGTGGTGGCGGTGCTGGATGAAGCCGGCCAGGAGCTGCGCTTCAACCGCGAAATTCTGTCCACCACGCTGGAGAACATCAGCGCCGGGGTCAGCGTGGTCGATCCGGAAATGCGGCTCACTGCATGGAACCGCCGCTATCAGCAGATGTTCGGCTATCCCGACGGCATGCTCTACGTCGGCCGCCCCGTCGCGGATCTGATCCGCTACAACGCCGAACGCGGCGAGTTGGGTTCGGGCGATACCGAGGTGCAGATCAACCGCCGCATCGGCTACATGCGCGCCGGTTCGCCGCATGTGTTCGAACGCACAGGCGCCGACGGCAAGGTGATCGAACTGCGCGGGCAGGCGTTGCCCGGTGGCGGTTATGTCACCAGCTACAACGACATCACCGATTTCAAACAAGCCGAGCAGGCACTGCTGGAAGCCAACGAAACGCTGGAGCAGCGCGTCGCCGAACGCTCGCAGGCGGCCGAAGCCGCGCAGCAGTCCAAGACCCGCTTTCTGGCCGCCATCAGCCACGACGTGCTGCAGCCGCTCAATGCCGCGCGCCTGTTTGCCTCGGCGTTGCGCGACAGCCTGCCGGAGACCGACGAACAACGGCATCTGGCCGAACGTGTGGATGCATCACTGCGCGCGGCAGAAGAACTGCTCGACGGCCTGCTCGATGTGTCACGCCTGGATGCCGGCGGCCTGCGCCCGACCATCACCGAGTTCGACGCCAGCGTGCTGGTGCGCGAAATGGCCGCGCAGTACACGCCGATCGCGGCAGGGCGCGGCCTGCGCCTGCATGTGTTCGCGCGGCCGGCGTGGGTGCGCAGTGACCGGCGCCTGCTGCGCCGCGTGCTGCAGAACTTCATGGCCAATGCACTGCGCTACACCCGCACCGGCCGCATCGTGCTGGCGCTGCGCGTGCGTGGCGAGCAGGTGGAGCTGCAGGTGTGGGATACCGGCCCGGGCATTCCCGAGCACCACATGCAGCAGATCTTCAAGGAGTTCCATCGCTACCAGCAGCCCTTCGACTGGGGCGAGCAGGGCCTGGGCCTGGGCCTTTCCATCTGCCAGCGCATCTCGCGCCTGCTCGACCACGGCTTGAATGCGCGCAGCCAGACCGGCCACGGCAGCATGTTTTCCATCACCTTGCCGCGCGTTGCCGCACCCAGCGTGCCGCAGCCGGAGGCAAAGCCGGCGTCCGCGTTCGGCGGTGATGATTCACTGGCCGGCATGCGCGTGCTGTGCGTGGACAACGACCAGGAAATCCTCGATGGCATGCGCGCCTTGCTGGGCCGCTGGAAGGTCGAAGTCATCGCCGCCAGCACCGTGGACATGGCACTGGAAAAACTGGCCGAGCAGCCCGACGTGATGCTGGTGGATTACCACCTGCACGACCGCCTGGACGGCCTGGATACGCTGGTCGCCCTGCGCGAAGCCGCCGGTCGTCCGTTGCCCGGTGCATTGCTCACCGCCGATGGCCGCGACGAACTCAAGCGCATGGCCCGCGAACGTGGCTACCGCGTGCTGACCAAGCCGGTGAAGCCGGCCTCACTGCGTGCCTTCCTCAGTGCGTTGAACGACCCACGCCGCCGGCACGACAACGCATAGCTCCACGCCGACGATACCGAAGTGCTGTAGGGGCGGCGTAGGAGCGCTGTAGGAGCGACTTCAGTCGCGAAACCAAACCAAGAATCGCCCCGAAGCCGACGAAAGCAGCGCACATCTCGGAGTGGCGATGGGTTGCAGAAAGCGACCCCTCCCCAACCCGTCCGGCCCGAAGGCACAGCCTTCGGTCGTTCATCAGGCCGCGCGCCAGTGGCGCGCAAGCAGGCTTTCTTCACCCCCTGCGCAACGCGCAAGGGAGGGAGCAGGTCATATGCGCCGTCAGCAACGCGAGCGACAGCTCTCACAGTGACAGCCGCAACAGCAACCGCAACAGGAACCGCAACAGCAATTGTTGCTCTTCGCCCTCCCTTTGCCGAAGGCAAGGGGAGGGCCGGGGAGGGGTGCTTCTGGTTTCGCTTCTGCTTCGGCATCCAAGAAGCCAAACACCAGGAACTCACCCCACCGCAGTCAGGTGCTCATAAAGAATCGTGCAGCCGATGATGATCAGGATCGCGCCGCCGATGATCTCCGCGCGCTTGCCGGCCAGCGCACCCAGCACGCGTCCCAGCATGATGCCCAGCGTCACCATGGTCAGCGTGCACAGGCCGATGACCAGCGCCACCACGCCGATGTGCACATCCAGGAAAGCCAAACCCACGCCAATGGCCATCGCATCGATGCTGGTGGCAAAGCCGGTGGCGGCCAGCGCCCAGAAACCGTGTCGTGGCTTGTCGGCGGATTCGTCGTCGGCCTCTGCGTCGTCGGGCTTGAGCCCGGCAAGAATCATGTGCAGGCCCAGCACGCCGAGCAGCACAAAGGCGATCCAGTGATCGAAGGCTTCCACATACTGCGAGGCGGCGCGGCCCAGCAGCCAGCCAATGACCGGGGTGATGGCTTCGATGACGCCGAAGATAAGGCCCGCGCGCAGCGCGTCGGTGAAGCGTGGCTTGCGCATTGCCGCGCCCTTGCCGACCGCAGCGGCAAAGGCATCGGTGGACATGGCAAAGCCAACAAGCAGGATGGAGATCGGGGACATCAGAAGTACCGGGCCGGGCGGACACATGCGACACACGGCGCGCCCAACCTGTCGTTGCGCACGCGTGCCGCTGGTCTCGCCAACCGGGTCTGGCTGCCCACGCCACGGCGCACTGGCCGAGCATGTTGACGTGGGCGCTTCCATTGCTGGAAGCAGGCTACTCCCCAAGGGAAGGCGGATTCTAGCACGGGCCGGCCGGATGGCCCCCGGCTGCCACAGCGCTGTCATCTTGCGATGGCCTGATAGGCACGGCATCCGGGGGTGGAATTCCGCGCAAGGATGCGTGGAAACCGCACTAAAGCTGCGCAGGCCACGGCCGATAAACCAGCGTCCTTACGCCTGGAGTCCGTGGCATGAAGTTCCCCCTTGGAATCGCCCAGAAGCTGCGTCTGAGCCTGTTGGCGCTGGTGGTTGGCCTGGCCGTGATTGGCTCGGCCTATGCCTGGCTCAGTGCCGGCATGCAGCGCGCTGATCTGCGCCTGCAACGCTACCAGCAGGACGCCGCGCGGCTGGAAACCCTGGCCTCGGCGTTTGCCGAGGTGCGGCGTGCGCAGGCCGAGTATGCCATGTCGTTTTCCGCCCCGGCCGGCACCGCTTTCCTGGCGGCAAGCCAGCGCCTGCAGGCGGCGTTGGCATCGGCGCCGGGCAGTGCCGCGTGGAGCAAGGAACTGGCGGCGTCGCTGCATGCCTACCTGGAGTCGGCCACGGCACTGGATGAGCGCATCAACGAACTCGGCCATGACGCAGACAGCGGGCTGCAGGGCGAACTGCGCGGTGCCGTGCACCAGGTGGAGGACCTGATCGGCAACTACAACGTACCGGCATTGCAGGTGTCGATGCTGACCATGCGCCGCTACGAGAAGGATTTCATCCTGCGCCGCGAGCAGAAATACGCCGACGAACTCAGCGCGCAGGTGATGCCCTTCGAGCTGCTGTTGCAGCAGGCACGCATGCCTGAGGCCATCCGGGGCCAGGTGCGCGATGCGATGCAGACCTATCAGGGCGCATTCCTGTCCTATGCCGCGGCCCGCTTTGGTGCTGACAGCGAAACCCAGGCGATGGACGACCTTGCCGCGCAGGTCGGGCCGGTGATCCAGGCACAGCAGCAGGCACAGCGCAGCGCCCTGCAGCAGCAACGGAGCGAACAGGCCGCCGCGCGTACCTGGATGAACATTGCCTTTGCCGTCACCGTGCTGCTGGTCGGGCTGGTGCTGGTGACGCTGTTGCTGCTGGTGCTGCGTGCGGTCAACCGGCCGCTGGCCGACGCGGCCCATTTCGCCCGTGCGATTGCCGATGGCCACCTGGACGGCAGCCTGGTGGTGCGCAACACCCATGACGAAATCGGCCGCCTGGCAGCGGCGCTGATGCAGATGCAGGCCAGCCTGCGCGAACGCATCGCCAGCGAACGCGTCATCGCCCAGGCCAACCAGCGTGTGCGGCAGGCGCTGGATGTGGCAGGTGCAGCGGTGCTGGTCACCGATACCGATGGCTGTGTGGTCTATGCCAACCAGGCACTGGCGCGCAGCTTCGGGCAGGCCGGCGTGGCGCAGACGATGGAGACCGGCACCGACGTGGCCGTGCTTGGCGAAGCGGTGCAGGCCGTCCTGCAGCAGGCGCGCGACACGGCCAGCAGCGTCGATGCTGAAGTGGAACTGGGCAACAGTGGCTTCCTGCTGCGCGCCAGCCCGGTGCTGGAGCAGTCGCGCGTGCTCGGCCTGGTGATGGAATGGCAGGACCGGCGCCTGGAGCGGGTGATCGTCAACGAAGTGGCGGCGGTTGTTGCCGCCGCGGCCGCCGGCGACCTGCAGGGCCGCATCCTGCTGGATGACAAACAGGGTTTCGTGCGGCAGCTGGGCGAGCGTATCAATGCGTTGCTGGACAGCGTGCAGGCCCAGCTCGGCGATGCCACGCGGGTGATCGGGCACTTCGCCCACGGTGACTTGAGCGCGCGCATGCGCGATGACGGCCGCGGCATCTATGCGCAACTGCGGCAGGGGCTGGAAGAGGCGATGCAGCAGGTGGGCAGCATTGTCTCCCGCATCCAGCACGCGGCCGGCAGCGTGCAGGACGCGGTGGACGACATGGCCAGCGGCACGGCGGATCTGTCCGGGCGTGTGGAGCAGCAGGTGCGCGATGTGCATGACGCACTCGAACGCGTGCGCTCGGTGGCCGGCGAAGCGCGCGAGAACGCCGGCAGTGCACGGCACAGCGCGGAGGTGTCCGGGGCTGCCAGTGCCGCGGCCGCGCGTGGCAGCGAGGCAACCGCAGCGGCGATCACCGGCATGGAACAGCTGCGCGCTTCCTCGCGCCATATCCGCGAGATCGTCGCCACCGTGGACAGTTTGTCGTTCCAGACCAACCTGCTCGCGCTCAACGCCGCCGTGGAAGCAGCACGCGCCGGGACGCACGGCCGTGGCTTTGCCGTGGTGGCCGGCGAGGTGCGGATGCTGGCGCAGCGTTCGGCTGATGCCTCCAAGCAGATCCGCGAACTGGTGGATGCCTCGCTGCAACAGGTCGAGGAAGGCGCCAAGCTGGTGGATACCAGTGGCGAAGCCATGCATGACATCAACGGCCGGGTGCAGCAGGTGGTGACGGCGATGGCGCGCATCGATGCCGCGTCGGAGCGCCAGGTCAGTGCGGTCGATGACGTGGAGCGGTTGCTGCGTCGTATCGGCGAAGGAACCCAGCAGAGCGGCAACGTCGCGCGCGCCTCGTCGCAGGCGGCGGTGGAGATGCGCGGACAGGCACAGGATCTGGCTGCGGCGGCGGAGATATTTGTGCTGGGCGGTGCGGAGCAGGACGCTGCGGCAACACCTGCGCGTCGGCGGGCGTGATGCGCTGAGAGCACCCCTCCCCAACCCTCCCCTTCACCTTCGGTGAAAGGGAGGGGGCGGTGGAGCAACAGCCAAAGCCAAAGCAACAGCCAAAGCCAAAGCAACAGCCAAAGCAACAGCAGAAGCAGAAGCAACAGCCCCCGCAATCCTGCTGGCAAACGCAGGAACCGCAGCAACTACAAAGCAACGGCATCGGCGGTCATTCAATCGTGCAGCTGCACGTTCCGCCCCCTCCCTTTCGCACCGCGAAGGGGGTGAAGAAGGCCTGCTTGCGCGCCACTGGCGCGCGGCCTGATGAACGACCGAAGGCTGTGCCTTCGGGCCGGACGGGTTGGGGAGGGAGGCTTTCGCAACCACGGCACAGCCACGCCCGGAACGGACGTCCACTGCGTCGTCAATGAAATAAAGGACACGCCGGCATACCTTCCCTGCATTCGCCACCAGACAGGCGAACGCGGCGTGTCGCTCAGTCTTCTTCCGGCGGCAGCACGATGGCGTCGTCGTCGATGGCCAGCTTGCCGGCCATCAGCACCGCCTGGGTGCGGTTGGTGACGCCAAGCTTGCGCAGGATCGCGGTGACGTGCGCCTTGATGGTGGCCTCGGAAACGCCCAGGTCGTAGGCGATCTGCTTGTTCAGGCGGCCGGCACCGAGCATCTGCAGCACACGGAACTGCTGCGGGGTCAGCTCACGCAGGCGCTGGCCGACCTCGCGTTCTTCGTGATCGGTGGGCGGCACGTTGTGCGCCTCGGCTGGTGCCCAGCGCTCGCCATCGAGGATGGTGCCCAGCGCGTGGCCGATGGTGTCCGAGTCGGCGGATTTTGGAATGAAGCCGAAGGCACCGTGGTCGAGTGCGCGGCGCATTACCGTGGGTTCCTCGCGGGCGGAGACCACCACGATGGGCAACTGCGGGTGCAGCGAGCGCAGGTGCACCAGCGCGTTGAAACCCTGCGCGCCGGGCATGTTCAGATCCATCAACACCAGGTCGGCATCGGGGTGTTGTTCGGCCAGTGTGTACAGCGCTTCGACGCTGTCGGCCTCCAGCAACTGCACGCCGGGAATGACACGTTGCACCGCGCCCTTGAGGGCTTCGCGGAACAGCGGGTGGTCATCGGCGATCAGGAGGGTAGGCATGTCACCAACGGGGAATGGGGAACAGGGCGTCGGGAGTGGGGACTCCCTGGGCGGTCAGTTTGCCTGCCGCCCATGGAGTTTACGAGGAACCGGCGGGAATGACGCTTTACCGGCCGTGCATTCCCGCTGCCCTGTTGGCCGCTGTTGCGGCATGTTGCTCAGCGGACCTTGCGTTCTTCCACCAGCGAGGCCACCACCGACGGATCGGCCAGGGTGGAGGTATCACCGAGCTGGTCCGGCGCGTTCTCGGCGATCTTGCGCAGGATGCGGCGCATGATCTTGCCCGAGCGGGTCTTGGGCAGGCCCGGTGCCCACTGCAGGTGATCGGGCGCGGCGATCGGGCCGATCTCCTTGCGCACCCACACCACCAGTTCCTTGAGCAGTTCATCGGTCTGCGGTTCGCCGGCCACCAGGGTGACGTAGGCGTAGATGCCCTGGCCCTTGATGTCGTGCGGGAAGCCGACCACCGCCGCTTCGGCCACCTTCGGGTGCGAGACCAGCGCGCTTTCCACCTCGGCGGTACCGATGCGGTGGCCGGAGACGTTGATAACGTCATCGACGCGGCCGGTGATCCAGTAGTAGCCATCTTCATCGCGGCGGCAGCCGTCGCCGGTGAAGTAGCTGCCCGGGTAGGTGCGGAAGTAGGTGTCGATGAAGCGCTGGTCGTCACCGTACACGGTGCGCATCTGGCCCGGCCAGGAGTCGCGGATGATCAGGTTGCCTTCGGCAGCGCCTTCCAGCGGCTCACCGTCGGCACTGACCAGGGCCGGCTGCACGCCGAAGAACGGCAGCGTGGCCGAGCCGGGCTTCAGGTCGATGGCGCCGGGCAGCGGCGAAATGAGGATGCCGCCGGTTTCGGTCTGCCACCAGGTATCGACGATGGGGCAGCGTGCATCGCCCACCACCTCGTAGTACCAGCGCCAGGCTTCGGGATTGATCGGCTCACCGACACTGCCCAGCAAACGCAGGCTGGAACGCGAGGTGCGCTTGACCGGCTCCTCGCCTTCGCGCATCAGCGCACGGATGGCGGTCGGCGCGGTGTAGAAGATGGTGACCTGGTGCTTGTCGATCACTTCCCAGAAACGCGAGGTGTTGGGGTAGTTCGGCACGCCCTCGAACATCACCGAGGTGGCGCCGTTGGCCAGCGGGCCGTAGACGATGTAACTGTGGCCGGTGACCCAGCCCACGTCGGCGGTGCACCAGTAGATGTCGTCCTCGCGCAGGTCGAACACGGCTTCATGCGTGTAGGCCGCGTACAGCAGGTAACCGCCACTGGTGTGCAGCACGCCCTTGGGCTTGCCGGTGGAGCCGGAGGTGTAGAGGATGAACAGCGGATCCTCGGCGTTCATGCGCTCGGGTTCGCACACGGCCGGCTGGGTATCCACCACATCATGGAACCAGCGGTCGCGCGGCGCCTGCATGTCCACCGCGCCGCCGGTGTGGCGCACCACCAGCACGGTTTCCACGGTGTTGGTGCCGGGCAGCTTCAGTGCGGCATCGACGTTGGCCTTCAGCGGCACCTTCTTGCCACCGCGCAGGCCTTCATCGGCGGTGATGATCAGCTTGCTGCCGCAGTCACCGACACGGTCGGCGATGGAGTTGGCGGCAAAGCCACCAAACACCACCGAATGGATTGCACCGACACGGGCGCAGGCCAGCATCGCCACGGCGGCATCGACGATCATCGGCAGGTAGATGGTGACGCGGTCACCCTTCTTGATGCCGAGCGCGCGCAGTGCGTTGCCCAGGCGGCAGACGCGCTCGTACAGCTCGCGGTAGGTGATCTTCTGCGACGGCGTGTCGGGGCTGTCGGCCTCGAACAGGATGGCGGTCTTGTCACCGCGCGTGGCCAGCTGCCGGTCCAGGCAGTTGACGCTGACGTTGAGCTCGCCGTCCTCGAACCACTTGATGCGGAAATCGTCGAGCTTGTAGCTGACGTTCTTGATCTTGGTCGGCTTTACATACCAGTCCAGGCGCTCGGCGGCCTTGGCCCAGAAAGCATCGGGGTTTTCCACCGATTCGCGGTACAGCTGCTGGTATGTGTTCTTGTCGATCCGTGTCTTCTCGGCGAACGCGGAATCAACGGGATATACATCAGTCATGGCAACCCTCACATTTGCACTTGTAACCAATGGATGAGCCATGTCGTGTGACATGGCCGGACCCCCCAAGTGTGCCGCATCCACCCCATCCCGCGCTGCCCCCGCTGTTAGACGATGGTCGAATGCACCGCTGCTTACGACTAATGGCGAATAGCCGCCCGCCGCCGGCGCCGCGCACCCTGCCCGGGAACGTGCCGCTGCTGCGGTCGCCAACGCCAGTCGGAGAGAGGCTGATTCCATGAGTACACAACTGTTGAAGACGGCCCGTCGGCCGCTGGCCGCCGCGGTATTCGTGGCGCTGCTGGTGCCCGGCATGGCCTTTGCACAAACGGCCAAGGAGCAGGCACTGGAAGCACGCGTGATGGAGCTGGAGCGGCAGGTGCAGTTGTTGCTGTCGGCGCAGCAGCAACAGCAGAGCGCCATCACCCAGGCCCAGAGTGACGTGGTGCAGGTGCGCGCGGCGCAGGCCGAACGCCCGGCCGTGGCAACGGTGCCGGCCGGCAAGCAACCCATCCAGGTCACCAGCATCACCCCGGGCGCAGCGCCGGGCACCACCTTCAAGTTTGGTGGCTTCATCAAGGCCGACTTCCTGGCCACGCGCACCGGCGACGGTCAGCTGGCCGACGATGCCACCGGCCGCGCGCTGTACCTGCCGGGACAGACGCCCGTGCACGGTGCCGGCGGTAGCGGCAAGGCATCGGATGTGGACTACAACGCGCACGCCAAGTTCTCGCGCTTCAATCTGGGTGTGGACCATGTGGCCGAAAACGGCGACAAGGCCGGCGCCATGGTCGAGATGGATTTCTTCGGCAATTCGCTGGGCAACCAGACCGCGACCAACACCTACGGCGTGACCCTGCGTCACGCTTACATGTACTGGAACAAGTGGTTGGCCGGCCAGACCTGGTCCAACTTCATGGATGCAGCGTCGATCCCCGAAGCGGTGGATTTCGTCGGCCCGACCGATGGCGTGGTGTTCGTGCGCCAGGCGCAGATCCGTTACACCAATGGCGGTTTGAGCGTTGCCCTGGAAAACCCGGAAACCACCACGCTCACCGGCACCTTCAACCCGGGCACCGGCAAGTGGAACGTACCGGCGGTGGCCAACTCCGACCGCGGCTCGATGCCGGACCTGACCGTGCGTTACGGCTGGAAGGGCGACTGGGGCACCTTCGGCGTGGCCGGCCTGGTGCGCCAGCTCAAGCTCGACAACCAGGCCACGGGTGCCGACGCCAGCAAGGTGGCCGGCGGCCTCACCCTGGGCGGCAAGTGGGTGATGGGCGACAGCGACAGCCTGCATTACCAGCTGACAGGTGGCGAAGGCATTTCCCGCTACATCGGCCTGGGCATCACCGCCGACAGCGGCTATGACGCGATCCGCGACGAGATCGACCCGACCGGCGTGGTCGCCGCTTACGTGGGCTGGCGCCATGCCTTCAGCCCGAAGCTGCGCACCAACCTGATCTACGCCCGCAGCGATTACGACAACAACGCTTCCATCACTGGCGACCTGGTGACCAAGAGCACGCAGTCCATCCGCGGCAACGTGTTCTACACACCCATGCCCAAGGTCGATATCGGTGCCGAGCTGATGTACGGCGTGCGCGAAATCGAGAACGGCAAGAAGGGTGACATCAGCCGCTTGCAGTTCACCACCAAGTACAGCTTCTGAATTGCCGGCGCCGGTGTCCTCGCAGGCACCGGCGCCGTTGAAGCAAACGCAGTACGCCTCATCTCCCTACCCCCACGGGGAGCACTCATGCCATCGCACAGGTGTGCCCTGCACACCCGCGCGGCCGTATTCCCGAACTCTGGAGAATTCCGATGAATGCTTCCGTCGATCCTCGAATTGAGCGGATCGCCTCCAACCCGAAGTACCAGCGCCTGCGTCGCATGCGCAACACATTGGGTTGGACCCTCACCGTGCTGATGTTGCTGGGCTACTACGGCTATATCGGCCTGATCGCTTTCGACAAGGCCTTCCTTGCCACGCCCATCGGTGCCGGCAAGGTCACCACCGTCGGCATTCCGATCGCGCTGGGCCTGATGGTGTTCACCATCCTGATCACCGGCTTCTACGTGCGCCGTGCCAACAAGGAATTCGACCAGTTGACCCAGCAGATCGTGGAGGAATCCAAATGAGCCACTCCTTCCTGCGATCAGGCGCGTTGCTGGCGCTGATGGCGGCCAGCGGCGCCGCACTGGCGGCCGGTGGTGACATCGGCCAGACCGTGCGCCAGCCGACCAACTGGACCGCGATCATCATGTTCGCGGCCTTCGTGCTGGCCACGTTGGGCATCACCAAGTGGGCCGCGGCCCGCACCAAGTCCGCGTCGGATTTCTACACCGCCGGCGGCGGCATCACCGGCTTCCAGAACGGCCTGGCCATTGCCGGTGACTACATGTCGGCGGCTTCGTTCCTGGGCATCACCGCGGCGGTGATGGCCAATGGTTACGACGGCCTGATCTACGCGCTGGGCTTCCTGGTGGGCTGGCCGATCCTGACCTTCCTGATGGCCGAGCGCCTGCGCAACCTGGGCCGCTTCACCTTTGCCGACGTGGCCGGTTACCGCTTCCAGCAGAAGCCGATCCGCATGTTTGCCGCGTCCGGCACGCTGGTGGTGGTGCTGTTCTACCTGATCGCGCAGATGGTCGGTGCCGGTGCGCTGATCAAGCTGCTGTTCGGCCTGGACTACTGGGTGGCGGTGGCGCTGGTCGGCGTACTGATGATGGTCTACGTGCTGTTCGGCGGCATGACCGCCACCACCTGGGTGCAGATCATCAAGGCCTGCCTGCTGCTGTTCGGCGTCACCTTCATGGCGTTGATGGTGATGTGGCACTTCAACTTCAGCTTCGAGGCGCTGTTCACCGAGGCGGTGCGGGTCAAGACCCAGATCGCGGCCAACAGCGGCAAGAGTGCCGAGGAAGCGGCGGCCAGCGGCCTGGCCATCATGGGCCCGGGTGGCTTCGTCAAGGACCCGATCTCGGCCATCTCCTTCGGCATGGCGCTGATGTTCGGCACCGCCGGCCTGCCGCACATCCTGATGCGCTTCTTCACCGTTCCCGATGCAAAGCAGGCACGCAAGTCGGTGCTGTGGGCGACCACCTGGATTGGCTACTTCTACATCCTGATCTTCATCATCGGCTTTGGTGCCATTGCACTGGTGTTGACCAACCCGGAGTACGCCGATCCGGTCACCGGCACCATCCAGGGCGGCCCGAACATGGCGGCCGTGCTGGTTGGCAAGGCCGTGGGCGGCAACCTGTTCATGGGCTTCATCTCGGCGGTGGCGTTTGCCACCATCCTGGCCGTGGTCGCAGGCCTGACGCTGTCCGGTGCTTCGGCGGTGTCGCATGACCTGTACGCCACCGTGTTCAAGCAGGGCAACCCGCCGCCGGGCTCGGAGCTGCGTGTCTCGCGCATCACCACCCTGGTGCTGGGTGTGATCGCCGTGCTGCTGGGCATCGTGTTCGAGAAGCAGAACGTGGCCTTCATGGTGTCGCTGGCCTTCGCCATCGCTGCCTCGGCCAACTTCCCGGTGCTGATCCTGTCGCTGCTGTGGAAGGACTGCACCACCCGCGGTGCGGTGATCGGTGGTTCGCTGGGCCTGGCTTCGTCGCTGATCCTGACGTTGCTGTCGCCGTCGGTGTGGGTGGACACGCTGGGCAACGCCGCCGGCAGCGCGCCGTTCCCGTACACCAGCCCGGCGCTGTTCTCGATGACCATCGCGTTCGTTGCGATCTGGTTCTTCTCGATCACCGACAAGAGCAAGAACGCACAGGCCGAACGTGCCGCCTACCCGGCACAGCAGGTGCGTGCCGAAACCGGCGTCGGTGCCAGCAAGGCGTCTTCGCATTGATTGAGCGACAACGATGAAACAGGAAACGCCGGCCGCAGGGCCGGCGTTTTTCTTTGCGGTCCATCAGATTCCAGTGCAGTGGTTCATCTGCGGCTTTCACTCGAACGCGGCTTTCATCGGGCTGCAGAGACGCCCCGGCCTCGGTGCGGGGCAGGCGGCCCCGTCAAGCATGCCGGTGGCGTCATCCCGTGCGCGATTCGGCCGCTTCCAGTGCCGGTTCCATCATGCCGAAGCTGTCGTCCAGGGCGCGGTACTCACTTGGCGTCATGCCGACGATGGCCTTGAACTGGCGGGCAAACGCGCTTTGATCACTGAAACCACAGCGCTGGCCGATGCTGGCAATGCTGCCGTCGTCGCGGAGCAAGCGCATGGCCATCTCGATGCGCAGCTTTATCAGGTACTGCTGCGGCGTGAGCTGGAACACATGGCGGAAATGCCGCTCCAGCTGTGCCAGGGAAATCCCCGCCATCTCCGCCAGCTGCGGTGCGCGCAGGTTGGTTTCAAAGTTGAGCTGCATGAAGGCCACCACGCGGTCGAGCTGAGCGAATGCGGAATGACGGCTGTTGGGGCGGCCGAGGTCGCGTGACACGCCCATCAGGCCGCTGATCACACCGGCGCAGTACAGGGGCCGCTTGAGGGTCAGGCACCAGCCGGGGCGGCGGTTGGGATACAGGTGCACTTCCAGCCGATCAACGATGGGGTCGCCATTGAGTACCTGCTGGTCCTGCAGCAGGTAGCGGTTTCCCAGCGGCGGCGGAAAGACATCCAGCGGCGAACGCCCGATGACGTCACCGCGCTTCTTCTTCCCCAGCCGCTGCACCAGGGTGAGGTTGCAATGGGTGTAACGCCCTTGCCGGTCCTTGACGAAGAACACGGTGTCGGGGAGTGCATCAAACAGGTGCTGCACATCGTTCGAGGAATGCTGTGCTTCCATGGGCATCGTCATCGCGGTGGCGGCCTTCAGGGTGGCGTGCGGCCGATGCTAGCGCATGCCACGGGACGTTTGCCGGGCTCTGGAGGGGTTGTGCCGAATTCCGCATGAGGGCACGCAATCGCCTGCTATTCGGGCCTGTGCCGGCGATGGGAGCATGGCTGCATGCACGCAATAGACATCATCGATTCGCATACCGCAGGCGAACCAACGCGGGTCGTACTTGGCGGTTTTCCCGATCTTGGCCATGGCAACCTGCAGCAGCTGCGGGAGCGTTTTGCCGAACATTTCGACCACTGGCGCTCGGCCCTTGCATGCGAGCCGCGTGGCTCGGACACCATGGTCGGTGCGTTGTTGGTGCCAGCACAGGACGCCACTGCCTGTGCCGGGGTGATCTTCTTCAACAACGTGGGCTACCTGGGCATGTGCGGCCACGGCACCATCGGCGTGGTGCGTACCCTGGCCGAGCTGGGGCGCATTACAGCGGGCAGGCATCGCATCGAAACGCCGGTGGGCACGGTGGGTGTGGAGCTGTTCGAGGACGGCCGCGTCGCGGTGGACAACGTCGAGAGCTGGCGCTACCTGGCCGATGTTGCCGTCCAGGTGCCGGGCCATGGCGTGGTGCGTGGTGATGTTGCCTGGGGCGGCAACTGGTTTTTCATCACCGCACAGGCGCCCTGTGCGCTGAGCCTGGACAACCAGCGCGAGCTGACGGCCTATACCGAGGCGATACGCATTGCGCTGGAACATGCCGGCATCGCCGGCAGTGACGGTGCCATCGACCATATCGAGGTCAACGCGGCGGCGCCCGATGGCAGCGGACAAATGCGCAACTTCGTGCTGTGCCCGGGGCTGGCGTATGACCGCTCACCCTGCGGTACCGGCACCAGCGCCAAGCTGGCCTGCCTGGCTGCGGACGGCAAGCTGGCTGAAGGCGAGGGCTGGGTGCAGCAGGGCATCCTGGGCACTGCATTCGAGGCGTCGTACCGCCGCGGCGTGCGCGGCATCCTGCCGCGCATCAGCGGCCAGGCGTGGATCACCGCGCGTGCCACGCTGCTGGTTGATCCCGCCGATCCCTTCGCCTGGGGTATCGGTGGTATGCGGGCATGATGCAGCGCAGCCACCATGACCTGATCATCATCGGTGCCGGCATCGTCGGTGCGGCCTGCGCGGAAGCGGCCGTGGCCGCCGGCCTGCGCGTGGCGGTGGTGGAGGCGGGCGTGATCGGCGGCGGTACCAGTGCCGCGGCAATGGGGCACCTGGTGGCGATGGATGGCAACCGCGACGAATTGGCGCTGTGTACGTATTCGCTGGGCATGTGGCAGCGCTGGGCAAACTGGCCGCAGGCCGAATACCAGCGTTGCGGTACCTTGTGGGTGGCGCGCAGCGAGGCCGAGTTGGCCGACGTTGACAGGCGCGTGGAGGCGCTTGCGGCGGCGGGCGTGGGCGCACATGCGGTGGATGCGACGCGCCTGCACGCATTGGAGCCGGCGCTGGCTGCTGGCATGCACGGTGGCATGCGGGTGGCCGACGACGCCGTGGTCTACCCGCCGCGCATCGTGTGGCGTCTGATCACCGAAGCCTGCCGCGACGGCGCCCAGTTGTTTGCCGGTACGCGCGCCGTGCAACTGGTCGATGACGGCGTACTGCTGTCCGACGGCCAGGCGCTGCACGGCCCGGTGCTGGTAGCCACGGGCACGGCGTTGCAGGAACTGCTGCCCGAGCTGCCCATGCGCGCGCGCAAGGGGCAACTGGTCATCACCGACCGGCACCGCCCGCTGCTGCGACATCAACTGATCGAAATGGGTTACGCCGCTGCCGCACACGGCAATGATGCGGCCAGCGTTTCATTCAACGTGCAGCCGCGTCCGAATGGACAGCTGCTGATCGGCTCGTCGCGGGAATACGACGCAAGCGACAACGGTGTGTCGCCCGTGTTGCTGCAGCGCATGCTGCAGCGGGCATTCGAGTTTGTGCCTGCGCTGCAGGGACTGAACGCATTGCGCAGCTGGTGCGGTTTCCGGCCGGCCACGGTGGATGGCCTGCCGTATCTGGGAGCAGTGCCGGGGCGTCGCGATGTGTGGGTGGCGGCGGGCCACGAAGGCCTGGGCATCACTGCTGCGCCGGGCAGTGCCCGCCTGGTGATCGATGCGCTGCTGGGCCGGTCGCCGGCACTGTCGCTGTCGCCGTTCGAGCCGGGCCGTGTACTGGGTGCAGCGCAATGAGCCGTGTTGTCCTGAACGTGGATGGCCGGCGCGTGGAGGTGGCAGAGGGCGCGACCGTCGCCGCCGCCGTTGCCCAGGTCAGCCAACGCTTCCGTCGCTCGCCTGGCGGGGAGCCGCGTGCACCGCTGTGCGGCATGGGCATTTGTTTTGAATGCCGCGTGCGCATCGACACGGCCGAGCAGGTACGCGCCTGCATGGTAGTGGCGCGGCCCGGCATGCAGGTGGAGACACCGCGATGAAGCAGCAGTGTTTCGATCTGCTGGTGGTCGGGGCCGGCCCGGCGGGGCTGGCGGCCGCACACGCGGCAGCACGGCGTGGCGCCAGGGTTGGGCTGGTGGATGCGCAGCCGCGCGCAGGTGGCCAGGTGTGGCGGCATGATCTGCGCTTCGGCATACCGGCAATGGCACGGGCGCAGATCCAGTCACTCCCGCACGCGGGCATCCACTGGCTGCCCGCGCATGAAGTGGCGATGGCCGACGCGCATTGTCTGCTGGCCACGCAGGGCGACGAAACGGTGGCGCTGCATTGGCGCAAGCTGGTGATCGCCACCGGCGCGCGCGAACTGCTGCTGCCGTTTCCTGGCTGGACTCTGCCCGGCGTCAGTGGTGCCGGTGGTCTGCAGGCGCTGGCCAAGCAGGGCTGGCCGGTGGCCGGCAAGCGCGTGCTGGTAGCCGGCACCGGGCCGTTGCTGCTTGCCGCCGCCACCACCCTGAAACGCCATGGTGCGCAACTTGTGGGAATCCACGAACAGCTGGGCGCAGCGGAGCTGTATGCCTTCGCGCGGCAGCTGTGGCGCTGGCCGGACAAGTTGCTGCAGGCCGCAACCCTGCGGCTCGGCTTGGCGGGCGTGCCCTGGCACAAGCGCAGCGTGGTGTTGGCAGCCCATGGTGGTGATGCGCTGAACGCGGTGGATGTGGTCCTCGGCAATGGCATTGCCGAGCGCATTGCATGCGATCTGCTGGCGGTGGGCTGGGGCTTGGTGCCGAACATTGAACTGGCCCGCATGCTCGGTTGTGAACTGGATGTTTCGTATACGCACCCGGTACTGCGCGTTGACCGGCGCCTGCGCAGCAGCCATGCCGACATCCACGCTGCCGGTGAAGTGATCGGTGTCGGTGGGCGCGACTGCGCGCGCATCGAAGGTGCGATGGCCGCCTGCTTTGCGCTGGGTGATGAGCGTGCGGGTGAAGCACTGCGGGTGCGCCGCGAACACGAGCGGGCATACGCGGCGCTGCTGCATCGTCATTTTGTCCCTTCGGCGCAGGCGCGTGCGCTGGCCGCCGGGGACACCGTGGTATGCCGTTGCGAGGATGTCCCGCTGTCGGCGGTACGCGCACACCACGATCCGCGCCAGCTGCGCCTGGTCACGCGCTGCGGCATGGGCGCCTGCCAGGGCCGTGTCTGCGGTGCTGCGCTGCGCGAACTGCGGTTGGCCTCTCCCAGTCTTTCCCCCACGGCCGTGCGGCCACCGTTGACGCCTGTCACGTTGGCTGCATTGGCGGATGTTTCCTTCGATCACTACGAACCGGGTAATTCCTGATGAACAACGCACAATTCTGGCGCGGCGTGTTGCCGGCCATCACCACGCCCTTCACCGACAGCGGCGAGGTGGATCACCGTTTCCTGGCCGAGCATGCACGCCACCTGGTGGATGCAGGTTGCAGCGGGCTGGTGCCGCTGGGCTCGCTGGGTGAAAGCGCGACGCTGAGTTTTGACGAAAAGGTCGCCATCGTCCGCACGCTTGTTGAAGCGGTTGGCGCGCGCGTGCCGATCATCGCCGGCATCGCCGCGTTGTCCACGCAGGAGGGCATCGCGCTGGTGGAGGCCGTCAAGCAGGCCGGTGCGGGTGGGCTGATGGTGTTGCCGCCCTATGTGTACTCCAGTGACCGCACCGAAATGGGCGCCCACATCCGCGCCATCATCGCTGCCTCTGATCTGCCGATCCTGCTTTACAACAACCCCATCGCCTACAAGACCGACTTCAGCCCGGAGCAGATCGCCGAGTTTGCCGCGCAGTTCCCGCAGGTGCAGGCCATCAAGGAGTCGTCCGGTGACGTGCGCCGCCTGGCCGCGATCAAGGGCCTGATCGGCGAACGCCTGGTGCTGCTGGTGGGCGTGGATGACCTGATCGTGGAAGGCATCGCAATGGGCGCCGAAGGCTGGATTGCCGGCACCGTCAATGCATTCCCCGAGGAAGCCGTGCAGCTGTTCGAGCAGGCACGCCAGGGCGGCTATGCCGCAGCGCGCGAGCTGTATGAGTGGTCGCTGCCGCTGCTGCGCATGGACACCGTTCCCAAGTTCGTGCAGCTGATCAAACTGATGCAGGAGCGGGTGGGGCTGGGTAGCGAGCGCGTGCGCGCACCGCGCCTGGTGGTGGAGGGCACCGAGCGCGCGCAGGCGCTGGCGGTGATCGACCACGCCATCGCAACCCGCCGGCGCTGAGGTGGCCATGGTCGCGCCGCTACTCATTGCTGGCCACTGGCGTGCCTCGGGCGATGGCGCCGGAAGCTTCCGT
Source organism: Stenotrophomonas sp. STEN056 (assembly GCF_056759635.1). Taxonomy (NCBI): domain Bacteria; kingdom Pseudomonadati; phylum Pseudomonadota; class Gammaproteobacteria; order Lysobacterales; family Lysobacteraceae; genus Stenotrophomonas; species Stenotrophomonas sp. STEN056. The sequence goes on along the minus strand of NZ_JBRRDL010000002.1, from coordinate 171,039 downwards.
GCCATCGATCCCTCCTCCGGGCAGGCCATCGGTGCGGAGTTCCCCCGCAGTGGCGCGGCCGACGTGGAGCAGGTGCTGGCTGCGGCCAGCGCCGCCGCTCCGGCACTGGCCGCATGCGCGCCGGAACGCATCGCCACGTTTCTCGAAACCTATGCCGCTGCGCTGGAAGCCGATGCCGATGCGCTGGTGGCGCTGGCCCATGCCGAAACCGGACTGCCGGCAGCCACGCGCCTGCGGGGCAACGAGCTGCCGCGCACCTGCGGCCAGCTGCGGCAGGCGGCCACGGCGGTGCGCAGCTTGAGCTGGACGCGGCCGGTGATCGATACCGCCGCAGGCCTGCGTTCCCACCATGCGCCCCTGGGCAAGCCGGTGCTGATCTTCGGGCCGAATAATTTTCCGTTCGCCTTCAACGCGGTGTCCGGCGGCGACTTTGCCGCGGCCATTGCCGCGCGCAATCCGGTCATCGCCAAGGGACACCCTTCGCACCCGGGCACCAGCCAACGCCTGGCCGAGCATGCGCAGCATGCCGCCGAGGTTGCCGGGCTGCCGGCTGGCAGCGTGCAGCTGCTGCATGACATGGCGCCCGCGCAGGGGCTGGCCTTGGCCGGTGATGCGCGGTTGGGCGCGGTGGCGTTCACCGGCAGCCGCGCGGCGGGGCTGGCATTGAAACAGGCCGCCGATGCAGCGGGTATTCCGTTTTACGGTGAGCTGTCCAGCCTCAATCCGGTATTTCTATTGCCCGCCGCCCTGGCAGAACGCGGGTTTGCGTTGGCCGAGGAGTTCGCAAACTCCTGTCTGCTGGGCAGTGGACAGTTCTGCACCAATCCCGGCCTGGTGATCGTGCCGCGTGGTGTGCAGGGCGATGCCTTTGTCGCTGCCGTTGTCGAACGGTTTGCCTCCAGCGCGCCGCTGTTGTTGCTGTCTCCGGCGGTGCTTGCCTCGCTGCAGCACGCGGTTGCTGCCCTGCATGACGCCGGCGCCATGCTGTTGTGTGGTGGCACGCGCGGCGATGAAGGCATCCGCCATGCCTCGACCCTGTTCTCGGTAACGGCCGAGGCGTTCCTGGCAGCACCGTCGCGTTTCCAGGTGGAGGCGTTCGGGCCCTGCAGTGTGCTGCTGCGCGTGGATGACGTGGCGCAGATGCAGGCCATTGCCGCGGTGCTGGAAGGCCAGCTCACCGGCACGGTGTACCGCGGCGGCGAGGGTGCCGACGATGCGGCCTGGCAATCGCTGGCGGCGGTACTGCGGCCACGCGTGGGCCGGCTGATCTGCAACCGCATGCCGACCGGGGTGCTGGTCAGCCCGGCGCAGCAGCACGGTGGTCCTTATCCGGCCTCCACGCAGCCGGGCTTCACCGCGGTGGGTCTGCCGGCGTCCATCCTGCGCTTCAGTGCGCTGCAGGCGTACGACAATGTGCCCGATGCGTTGCTCCCGCCCGAGCTGCGCGACCACAACCCCGGTGGCCTGTTGCGCTGGATCGACCAGCGCTGGACCACCGACGACATCGGAGCCCTGCCATGAACCCACAGATTGGACACCTCACCCTGGAACAGGCCCGCGCGCGGTTGGCGCCGTGGCCGCATCGTGCGCCGGCCATTGATGGCGCGGAGTACGTACAGCGGCTGGAGCGCGCACGGGGATGGATGCGCGAGCAGGGCGTGGATGCGCTGCTGGTCAGCGCCGGCGCCTCGCTGCGCTGGTTCTGCGGGGTGCCATGGGGCGGCACCGAGCGGCTGGTGGCGATGCTGCTGACGCTGGAAGGCGAACCGCTGCTGATCTGTCCCGTGTTCGAGGAAGGCTCGCTGGATGCGGTGCTGCGTATTCCGGCGGGCAAGCGCCTGTGGGAAGAACACGAAGATCCGCATGCACTGGTGGCGCGCGCCATGGCCGAGCGCGGCGCAGCCACGCTGGCGCTGGATCCGGAAGCGCCGTTCCGTGTGCAGGTGGGCCTGGCTGCGCACCTGGGTGCAGCGGCGATCCGTTCGGCGGCAACCCTCATCGACGGTTGCCGCATGTGCAAGTCGCCCGCCGAACTGGCCTTGATGCAGCAGGCCTGTGACATGACCCTGTTCGTGCAGCAGCTCGCCGCCGGCATTGCACATGAGGGCATCGGTACCGACGAACTGGTGCGTTTCATCGACGACGCGCACCGGGCATTGGGTGCCGATGGAGGTTCGACCTTCTGCATCGTGCAGTTCGGCCATGCCACGGCGTTCCCGCATGGCATTCCCGGCGTACAACACCTGCGTCGCGGCGAACTGGTGCTGATTGATACCGGCTGCAGCGTGCAGGGTTACAACTCCGACATCACCCGCACCTGGATCTTCGGCCAGCCCGATGCCGAGCAGGTACGCATCTGGAACCTGGAGCGCGCCGCGCAACAGGCCGCCTTCGATGCGGTGCGCCCGGGCGTGCCGTGCGAAGCCGTGGACCAGGCGGCACGCGCGGTGCTGGAAGCCGCCGGCCTGGGGCCGGACTACCGGCTGCCGGGCCTGCCGCACCGCACCGGCCACGGTTGCGGGCTGGCCATCCACGAGGCGCCTTACCTGGTGCGCGGCAACACGCTGCCGCTGGCGCCAGGCATGTGCTGCAGCAATGAACCGATGATCGTGGTGCCGGGCAGTTTCGGTGTGCGTCTGGAAGACCACTTCCACGTCACCGCCGACGGCGCGCAGTGGTTCACGCCCCCTTCGCCGGCAATCGACCGGCCATTTGCCTGACCCTGATACGCAAGGAGACACGCTGCATGCTTCGACCTGGGGCAATCCAACGTTACGTTCGCATTCTGGCCCTTGGCCTGATCGGAAGTGGCATGCCGTTGCTGGTGCAGGCCAGTGCGCCGCCTGCACCGGACGAAGCGGCGTTCAGTCGCTCGTTGCAGCTGCGTGAACAGTGGATGTATCTGACCCAGGGCCTGGCCGGCCCGGCAACCTGGACGGACAACCAGCAGTACCGTTACCGCCGTACCGCACCGGGCGGCTTTGAATTTGTCGCCCGCCGCGTGGGCCGGGCGCGGGCGGTGCCTGCATTCGACCAGGCCAAATTGGCCGGGGCGCTGTCACCGTTGCTGGGGCGCGAGGTGGACGGCAGGCGCCTGCCGTTTTCCGACTACACACACGAGCCCGAAGGCCGTGCCCTGCGGGCGTGGATTGACGGTGGCTGGGTGCGTTGCGAGCTGGGCTCGCGCTATCGGTGCGCGCGCTGGAGCGAGCCAGGCCCGAGCGCACGGCCGCGCGGCTGGGGCGTGGTGCGCGATCTGTCGGTGGCGGCGGACGACACGCCCAAGCGTTCGCCCGATGGCCGCTACGAAGTGCAGGTGCGTGAAGCGAGCGTGGTGCTGCGCACACTCGCCGATGGCAGCACCCGGGTGCTGGCCCGCGATGCATCGGCCACCGATTTCCATGACCCGGAGAGCATTGTCTGGTCGCCGGATTCCTCGCGTTTCATGCTGCTGCGGGTGACACCCGGGTATGCACGCCAGGTCACCCGGGTGGAAACCTCGCCGCGCGACCAGTTGCAGCCGCGGGTGCAGACCCAGCTGTATCCCAAGCCGGGCGACCCGGTGGACATCGACCGCCCGGTGATTTTCGAGGTGGCCACCGGCCGTCGCATCGATGTGCCGACCACGCTGTTTGACAATGCTTACGAAATCACCACGCCGCAGTTCCGCGCGGACGGCCGCACCCTGGCTTTCCGCTATACCGAGCGTGGTCACCAGCGGGTGCGGCTGGTCGAAGTGGATGCGCATACGGGCAAGTCACGCACCGTGGTGGAAGAGCGCAGCGACACCTTCGTCAACAGCTGGTGGCACCGTGCCGAGTTCCACGACGTGGGCAACCGCGGCGAGCAGGTTGTATGGATGTCCGAGCGCGATGGCTGGAACCACCTGTACATGGTGGACGGCAACAGCGGGCAGCTGCAGCAGCTCACCCAGGGCCCCTGGGTGGTGCGCCAGATCATCAAGGTGGACGAAGCCGGCAGGCAGATATGGTTTGCGGCCAGTGGCCGGGAACCCGGTGACCCCTATCTGCAGCATTTCTATCGCGTCGATTTCGATGGCCGCAACCTGCGGCACATGACGCCCGGCGATGGCTGGCACGAGATCAGCCTGTCGCCGGACATGACGCATTACGTCGATACCTGGTCGCGCCTGGATCAACCCAACATCAGCGAACTGCGCGATGCACGCGACGGCCGCCTGCTGGAGACCATCGAGCGCGGCGACGCCAGCGCCCTGTTTGCCGCAGGCTACCGCGCGCCGGAGTCGTTCTCCGCGCCCGGTCGTGATGGCCACACGCCGATCTGGGGGCTGGTGGTACGGCCCACGCACTACGACCCGGCACGGCGTTACCCGGTGATCGAGAGCATCTATGCCGGCCCGCACGATTCCTCGGTGCAGAAGAAGTTCTGGCCGTTCGATTCGCAATCCAGCAATGAGCGGCTGGTGGGATTGCAGGCGCTGGCCGACCTGGGTTTCATCGTGGTTGAAATCGACGGCATGGGCACGATGAACCGCTCCAAGGCCTTCCACGATGTGGCGTGGAAGAACCTGGGCGATGCCGGTTTCCCGGACCGCATCGCCTGGCACAAGGCCATGGCCGCACGCGATGCCTCATACGACATCAGCGGCGGCGTCGGCATCTACGGGGCATCGGCCGGGGGCCAGAACGCGCTCAATGCGCTGCAGTTCCATCCGCAGTTCTACACCGTGGCCGTGGCCTACAACGGCTGCTACGACAACCGCATGGACAAGCTCAGCTGGAACGAACAATGGCTGGGCTGGCCGCTGGATGACAGCTATACCCGTGCCTCGGGCGTGGTCAATGCCCACCGGCTGCAGGGCAAGCTGCTGTTGATTGTCGGTGAGCAGGACGAGAACGTGGATCCGGCATCCACCTACCAGGTGGCCGATGCACTGATCCGTGCAGGCAAGGATTTCGATCTGCTGGCCGTGCCCGGCACAGGCCACGGCGTGGGCCGCTCGCAGGAGCCGGTGGACTACATCCAGCGCCGCAAGTTTGATTTCTTCGTGCGCAACCTGCGGGGTGCGGCGACGCCGGACTGGAACCAGAAGCCCGCCTCGCCCTGAGCGAAGCCAACCGCACCCTCGGCCGCGCGGCGGCCGTCGGGCAATGCAGGGCGCCTTCGCGGCGCAGCAGAAAGTAACCAATGAAACCAGGGCCGGCCTTTGTGCCGGCCTTTCTGTTTCGGGGATGCCTATGCGGGTTTTCCCTGATGCGGGGTCGGAACAGGCCTTCCTAAGATGCCGATGAGGGGGAGTTCGCGCATTACAGGTCCGTCGTTTCCATTTCCAGCTTTCTGCGAGGAACCGTATGTCGTGTCGTATCGCAAGAACCGCGCTTTCCACCGGCATCGCCGTGACCCTGATGGGCATGACGGCTGCCGCCTTTGCCCAGTCCAGCACCGCCCCGGCCGAAGAAGGCAAGGACAAGGTGGTGGAAATGTCCAGCGTCAATGTCACCGCGTCCGGCTCGCGCATTGACCGGCCCGGTTTCAATGCGCCCACGCCGACGGTGAAGGTCACCCCGGAGGACCTGCAGCTTTCCACGCACACCAACGTTGCCGCCGCGCTCAACGACCTGCCGCAGTTCCGCGGCACGGTGTCACCGCAGACGCATACCACCGGCGTGGATGCGGCGCGTGCGCCGGTGGACCTGCGCGGCCTGGGCACCAGCCGCACCCTGGTGCTGCTGGATGGGCGGCGCTTCTCCAGTGACAACGACCTGGCCACGATTCCCTCCATCCTGATCAGCGGCGTGGACGTGGTGACCGGCGGCGCATCGGCTGCGTGGGGCTCGGGCGCGGTCAGCGGCGTGGTCAACGTGCAGCTGGACAGCCAACTGGTCGGGACCAAGATCGATGTGCAGGGCGGGGTGTCCTCGCGCTCGGACAACCAGAAGCAATACGTTTCGGCGGCGACCGGCTTTGAGATCGCGCAGGGGCGCGGCCATGTGGTGATCGGTGGTGAAGTACTCAACAACGATGGCGTGATTCCCAAGACCTCGCGTCCGTGGCTGGGGCGCACCGCGCAGCTGTCCAACGGCGACGGCACTTACACCATGAAGGGCGATGTGGGTTACGGCAACGCGGCGATCGGTGGCCTGATCACCAGCGGCGTGCTTGCCGGGCAGGCCTTCAACCCGGACGGCAGCCTGCGGCCCTTCCCCGGCTACACCGGCGCGTCGTTGATCCAGGGCGGCGAGAGCCCCAGCAACGATGACATCAGCTCGCTGATGACGCCGCAGCGCCGCTACAACGTGCTTGGCCGCCTGTCCTGGAACCTCACCGACAACACCGGCCTGACCGTGGACGTGCGCCATTCGCGCAGCTGGAACCGCTTCCCCTGGTTTGGTGACCACAACCGTGGCACCGGCCTGAAGATCGGTGTCGACAACGCTTTCCTGCCGACCGCAGTGCGCGATGCCTTGCTGGCAGCGGGCGAAACCAGCTTCAGCCTGGGCCGCTTCAACAGCGATTTCGCCTTCCCCGATATCGACTATGACCGCCGCACCACCCAGTTCACGGTCGCGCTTGACGGCGTGGTCGGCGACAACTGGCGCTGGGGTGGCTACTACACGCACGGCGACAACCAGTCCGACCTGGCGGCCCCCGGTTTTCTGCTGACCCGCAACTACGCCGATGCGGTGGACGCGGTGATCGACCCGGCAACCGGCAAGGCGGTATGCCGGGTGACGCTGAGCAACCCCGGCTCCGGTTGTGTGCCGATCAACCTGATTGGCCACGGCGCGCCATCGGCCGAAGCGGCCGCCTATGTCACCGGCACGCCGCGGCGCATGACCAACACCCGGCTCGATGCCGCCGGCCTGGACCTGCGCGGCGAGCCGTTCTCGCTGCCGGCCGGCGACGTGTCGGTGGCGGTGGGTCTGGAAGCGCGCAAGGAGCAGATCGACCAGAAAGTGGGCGCGCAGGATCTGACCAAGTCGTTCAGTACCTGGAGCTCCTCGCCGATGTCGGGCAGCTTCATGGTGAAGGAAGCCTTTGCCGAAGTGGCCGCGCCGCTGCTGCGTGACATGCCGGTGCTGCGCGACCTGCAGGTCAACGCTGCCGCGCGTTTCAGCGACTACGACAGCTCCGGCGCGATCTGGTCATGGAAGTACGGCATGACCAATGAGTTCTTCGATGGCTTCCGTGGCCGCTTCACCCGTTCGCGCGACATCCGCTCGGCCAACCTGTCGGAGATGCACACCACCAGCACCACCGGCTGGTCGACCATCAGTGATCCGTTGACCGGCACCTCGCTCAGCGCGCTGGTGATTGGCGGCGGCAACCCGCTGCTGGATCCGGAAAAGGCCGACACGTTCACCGCCGGCTTCACCTGGGCACCGGCCAGCGTGCCGGGGCTGATCATGTCGGTGGATTACTTCGACATCGAGATCAAGGACGTGATCACCCAGGTGTCCGCGCAGGAAACCGTGCTGCGCTGTGTGGCCGGCAACCAGGCCATGTGCGGCCGCATCCAGCGTGATGCCAGTGGCGCGATCGATCGGATCAACTCCAACTACGTCAACCTGGCCCAGTACCAGACCAATGGCGTGGACCTGGACCTGCTCTACACCTTGCCGGCGGCAAAACTGTTCCCGTCGATGTCCGGCAGCTTCCACACCCGCGTGCTGGCCACCTGGGTGGACAGCCTGACCACCTTCGACGGCAAGAACAGTTTTGAGTACGTCACCTCGCAGGGCCTGACCAACGGGGCGGGCGTGCCGCGCTGGCGCGCCAACGCCACCGTCGGCTGGCGTGGCGACCGCTACTCGGCCCAGGCACGGGCGCGCTATCTGTCCGCAGGTGTCTACAACAACCAACTGGTGCTGACCAACGGCAACATCGGCTCGTATGTGTACTGGGACATCGGCGGCAAGGCACGCTTCGCGTTGTCCGGCGACAACGAGTTCGAGGTCTACGCCGACATCAGCAACCTGTTCGACAAGAAGTCACCACTCGGCGCGGTGGGCTCGCCCTACTACGATGTCGTGGGCCGCTACTTCACGCTGGGCGCGCGCATGCGCTTTTGATGTCGACGGCGCCATCGGCCCGGGTTGACCATGGCGCCTGCATTTCTGCTTCAACGAGGATTCGATCATGACCAAGCACCGTTTCGGCCACCGCACCTTGCTCGCCGCAGGCTTGTTCGCCTGCCTGTTGTCGCCGGCCATCGCCACCGCGCGCAGCAACGCCCCGGCGCCGCTGCAGGGGGAGGCACAGCGCCTGGCCGCGCTGCTGCCGGGCCAGCTGGGCGCGGCCATCGTGCACCTGGAAAGCGGGCGCAGCGTCTACGTCAACGGCGATCATCCCTTCCCGATGGCCAGCACCATGAAAGTGCCGGTAGCGGTGCACATCCTCACGCTGGTGGACGAGGGCACGCTGTCGCTGCAGCAGCAGGTGACGCTGGGGCCGCAGGACGTGTACCCGGAAATGGGCGGGCCGATGGACCTGCACCTGAGTGCCGGCTCGGCCATCACCGTGCGCGACCTGCTGCACATGATGATCACCGTCAGCGACAACAACGCCACCGACATCCTGATCCGCCTGGGCGGTGGCACCACGGCGGTCAACGCACGCATGCAGGCGCTGGGCATCAGCGGCATGCGCGTGGACCGCTACATCTGGGAACTGCTGGCCAACTACCGTGGCAATGCGGCCTCGCAGGCCAACCCAATGGGCCCTGCGGCCTATGCCGAGCTTTCGCGCAGCGAGCGCGGCGAGGAACTGCGGCGCGGCCATACCAATGCCTGGAACGCCGACCCGCGTGACACCAGCAGCGCCCGCGCCATGGCACAGCTGCTGGAAAAAGTGTGGAAAGGGCAGGTGCTGACGCCGGCCAGCACGCGCGTACTGCAGGACATCATGCGCGACACCCGCACCGGCAGCGCACGCCTGCGGGGCATGCTGCCCAGGGACACGCCGGTCGCACACAAGACCGGCACCGTGGGCGATGTGATCAACGATGTCGGCGTGATCACCCTGCCGGCCGGGCGCGGCCATGCGGTGGTCACGGTGTTCGTGCAGTCACGCGCAAGCAGCGAGGAACGCGACGCCGCCATCGCACAGCTGGCGCGTGCGGCGCACGACTATTTCCTGTTCGTGCCGTGAGCCCGGCGCTGCTCAGCAGACGGTGCTGAGCAGCCGCACCAGTTGTGCGCGATGGCCGACATCGAGCTTGCGGTAGATCGCGCTGATCTGGCTTTCGATGGTCTTGCGCGAGCGGCTCAGGTGCGTGGCGATTTCATCGTTGCGCATGCCGTCCACCACCAGTTCGGCCACACGCTGCTCGGTGGGCGAAAGCTTAGACCACATCGGCCGTGGCGCCAGCGCGGCCGGTGCCAGCCGCAGCAGATACAGCGACTGCCGTGGATGGGCGAGCAGGCGGCCTTCCAGGGTGATGTGCAGTTGCAGCTGGGGCCGGTGCGGGTGGCAGACCTGCAGCCCGCTGCCGACATCATTGCCGGGGCGGCCCAGCCAGCGGCGCAGCGCCACGGCGATCGTATCGGGCAGGCCGGCGCAGTGCGTGTGTGTGTCGAGCCAGTCGGCACACAGCAGCTGTGCCGCCGGTGACAGGCTGATCGGGTGCAGGTCGTGGTCGAGGATGATGTCCGGCAGGCCTTGGCGGTCCAGCAGCGCCTGGTAGATGGTGCGGCGCTCATCCTGCAGCGACCGCACCCGCTGCAGGCCCGCATCCATGAGCTGGTGCAGCTCGCCCAGGAACTGCTGGTGTGCGTCGCTGATGTGCTCATGGCCTTCGCGCATGCGGATGCTCAGCACCGCTTCAAGCCCATCCTCGCCCCAGAACGCCATATGGATGAACTCGCGCCAGCCCGGTGCCGGGTTCTGCGCATGCAGCCGTTGCCGTGCCTGCGCATCGCCCGAGGCGATCTGCGAAAGCGTGTACCAGTGGATGCGCGGGTTCTGCTGCAGATAGGGCGCGGCCACGTCCAGGCTGCGCAGCGGGCGGGCATTGCCGCTGGCTGTCTCGCCGAGAAAGTGCAGGCTGCGCTGCGGCTGGTAGCCGCCGGTGATGTCGTACATCAGCGTGCACGAATGGCAGGGCAGGCGCTGGTTGATCAAGTCCACGCAGGCGCGCCACAACGCATGCATGTCCAGTGCCCGGATCATGTCCACCTTGGCCTGGACCGGGCAGGCGTCCGGGTTCGCCGCGATGTCATGTTCACGTCCCAACATGGTGTTGCCAGCCCCCCAGGAAGAAACGCAGCGGCGGCGTACGGGTGCGGAACCATGCAGTGTCGCCGTGACCGGCTCGCCATTGCAGTGCAACGAGCCCGGCTTGTTCTAGCATTCCGTTCACCGGGCAGGCAAGCCCGGTACAGCGGAAGTGACTGCCCCGGCGCATTCTGCCTGCGGGATTGCCGTCGCCATCACCTGCTTTGCGCCGCCCTGGCGCGTTCTGGATGAAGAAGGCCACCGCAACGTGGTCGCTGCGGTGGCCTTCAGGGCATTGCATGTTGCCTGCTGGAATCAGAGGCGGTATTCGACCGTCATGAAGTACTCGGTGCCGACCGGGTTGTACTTGGTGATGTCGGCATACGGCCACCACTTCTCCGACATGTGGCGATGGGGCTTCTTGTCGAACAGGTTGACCACCGACAGGTTGAACGAAAGGGCGTCGGTTGCCTTGTAACCCAGCGACAGATTGACCGTGGTCCAGGCACCAAAGCGTTCGTAGTCATCGGCCCAGCGTACCGGCGAGGAGCCCAGCCGGTTGATGTGCGCATAGCTGGAGAACCGCTTGTAGTCCCAGCCCACGGTCATGTTGGAGCGGGTGCGGAATTCGCTGTTCCACTGCCGGTCGCGGATGTTCTCCTGTTCATCCTCGGGCAGGTAGCGGCTGAGCGTCTTGAAGATGTGCGTGTAGCCAATACGCGCGGAGAAGCGGCCCCAGTTGTCGGTGGGGAAGGACGAACTCCAGCTCGCGTCCACGCCGTCCTGCTGGTACATGCCGGTATTGAACGGACTGGTGATGACCGACAGCACGTCGTTGTTGCGGCCGCCGCGCTCAACCCGCGCAAGCATGGTCTGGCACTTCGGCGAGTTCACGTCCACGTCCAGGCCCTGTGAGTCGTAGCCCAGTGCGCACTCGGAGGCATAGCGCAGCACATCGCCGGCACCGATCAGGCCAACCTGCTCCTCCAGCTTGATGCGGTACCAGTCCAGGGTGAAGGAATGGTTCTGGCCAAGCTGCGCGACCATGCCGATGGTGTTGCTGTAGCCCTTTTCCTCGTGCAGGCGGGGATCGCCTTCGGAGTACTGGCGGATGGAGCCGGTGCCGTAGTCGTCAACACAGGTGGCCCAGCTCTGGCCGCGCGCCAGCCCTTCTTCCTGCACGCAGGCCAGGTAGTCGGTGCCGCTGGTATACGAAGAACTGCGCTCGGCGAACATCACGTGCATGTCCGGCGCACGGAACGAGGTGGCACGCGAGGCGCGCAGCAGCAGCCAGTCGGTCGGCCGCCAGCTCAGGCCGGCCTGCCAGGTGAAGGCACCGCCCACGTCCGAGGCATCGTCGTAATGGTCGTAGCGTGCCGCCAGCTTGGCGTCCCATTGGCCAAAACCGGAACCGGCCGCCAGCAGTGGCACCGAGAGTTCGGTCCCCAGCGCATAGTGGTTGCGCTTGCCGCTGCCACGGATGCCACTCCAGCCGTAGATGTCGCCATCCACGGTGGGCTGGTCGGTGATGAAGCGGTAGCTGTCACGCGTGGCTTCCAGCACCGTGGCGAAGGCCAGTGGGCCGGCCGGCATTTCAAACAATGCGCCGGACAGATCGGCAGTGAACGACTGCGAGGTGGAGCGGCCATCGCCCACGGAGGTGTGCATGACATCGCGGAACATCTCCGGCGACAACTGCCCGAAGAAATCGATGTTGCCGTTCGGCATCAGGTTGGCATCCAGGCTGCCGGCGCCCACGCGTACCCAGCGGCTGCCCGCCCAGGGCAGCGACCAGTCGCGCCCTTCCTGGCCAAACATCAGGCCCATCATCGCCTTGTCGTTGAAGCGCTCGACGGTGTCGCGGTAGCGGTAGCGGCCGTAATTGTAGTTCAGGCTGTAATCGAACTTGCCCAGTGCGCCGCGCAGGCCGGCGATGATGACGTCGTTGTTCTCCTTGAACTTCTGGTTGCTGCCGGGGAACTCGTTGTTGCGGAAGGTGCGGTATGCATGGCGCCAGGCAACGGCGTTGGGTTGCGCGGCCTGCATGTCATCGACCACTTCGTAGTCCACTGCGTAGCCATAGCGGTACATGCCGGCGTCGGCGCGTGAGCGCGTGCTCAGCGCGGTGGCGTACAGCTCGTGCTCGCCCAGCGTGTGGCTGACGTTGAGGAAGCCGAACAGCCGCTTGCGGCCATTGCGCACGGTGTAGCTGTCGAAATCGTTGTCACCGCAGTAGCGTTCCGGCAACGCGGCGGAGCTGCCCGAGCGGGCCGGCACATAGCCCAGCGGCGCGCAGCGCTCGCTGATGTCCAGCAGATCCCAGCCGGTATCGCGGTCCCAGAACGACATCACCTGGGTCGGGTCGCGGTAGGCGGGGTCCGGTGAGCGGTCGGGTGAGGCAAACCAGCTTCGCTGGTTGCCGTGGATCGGCAGGCGCCGGTCCCATTCCAGGCCACCGCTGATGCGGGTGTCGCCCAGCTCGATGCCGCTGGTCACCGAGATGCGCTCGGAGCGGCCGCCGCCATGCACGGTATCGCCGTGCCGGTAGGACACGGTGGTGCCGTCGATCTGGTCCTTGAGGATGACGTTGACCACGCCGGCCACCGCATCGGAGCCGTAGATGGCCGATGCGCCGCTGGTCAGGATTTCCACGCGGTCCACTGCCGAGGTCGGGATCATCGCCAGGTTGGTGACGTTGCCGCTGACCGTGCCGGCCGGCTTGGGCAGTGCCGGAATGCGCCGGCCGTTGAGCAGCACCAGCGTGTAGCCGGGGCCGAAGCCGCGCAGGTTCAATGCCTGCGCATTGGCGTTGAAGTTGTTGGTGTTCTCTTCACCGACAAATACGCCGGTGTTGGCGGTGATGTTGGACAGTGCGTCGTAGACGTTGGCAAAGCCCTGGTGCTCAAGATCCTGTGCGGTGATCACCTGTACCGGATCAATGCCTTCGATTTCGGTACGTTTGATCCGCGAGCCGGTGACTTCGACCTTGTCCAGTGACGTGGTCCCGCCTGCATCCTGGGCCGCAGCCAGTGTTGGAACCAGCGCCATGCCAATCGCTGTGGCGATGATGCAGCGCTTATGTAAACCCCTCATACTCCCTCCCCGGGTGTGGTTGGTGCCTTTCTTCGGCGATCGTTGTGCCGCCGTCTGGGACGCAGTTGCGCCCTCTGTCATGGTGTTGAACACGGGGTAGGGGTCGATAGCACGAAACGCCGGGGATCAATGCGGAACTCCGCACAAGCTTCCGCGCGGCTGGCGGCATGTCGATGGCCCACTCCTCCTTACCGGAGCGATGCCGATGCACCTGTCCTGCCCACCGCAGATCGAGCTCTCACAGACCCTGGCGCAGCTGCGCCAGGCGTGGATGCAGCAACGGCCGGATCACGCGCAGCGGCGCGATGACCTGCGGCGCCTGCGTGCGACATTCAAAGCACGTATCGGCCAGATGACCGAGGCCATCGCCGCCGATTTCGGCCACCGTTCGCACCACGAATCCATCATTGCCGACGGCATGACCGTTACCGGCGAGATCGACCACCTGCTCTCGCACCTGCGTGGCTGGATGAAGCCCGAGCGCATCGGCGTGGGTTGGCGCTTCTGGCCGGCGCGGGCACAGGTGCGTGCGGTGCCGGTGGGCGTGGTGGGCGTGATCTCGCCATGGAACTACCCGGTCAACCTGGCCCTGGTGCCGCTGGCCACTGCGATTGCCGCAGGCAACCATGTGCTGCTCAAACCGTCCGAACACACGCCGGCAACCTCGGCCTTCCTGCAGGCCTTGCTGGCCGATGTGTTTCCAGCGGACCGCGTGCGCGTGGTGCAGGGCGATGCCAGTGTGGCCTCGGCATTTTCGGCCTTGCCGTTCGACCACCTGGTGTTCACCGGCTCCACCGCCGTGGGCCGCAAGGTGATGGCTGCCGCCGCGCAGCACCTCACGCCATTGACGCTGGAACTGGGCGGCAAGTCGCCGGCGGTGATTGCGGCCGATTATCCCGTTGCCAGCGCCGCGGCACGCCTGGCCACCGGCAAGTGGTTCAACGCCGGGCAGACCTGCATTGCCCCGGATTACGTGTTGATCGACGAAGGCCGCGTGGAGGCGCTGGTGCAGGCGCTGCGGGAGCAGGTGGGCCTGCGCTACGGCAACTTCGACGATGCCGGCGACTACAGCCGCATCATCAACGCCGCGCAGTTCGAGCGCTTGAAGGGTTACGTGAGCGACGCGCGCGCGCGCGGCCTGCAGGTGATCGAGCTGGCGCAGATCGACGCCGAGCGGCAGCGCCGCGAACGCCTGTTCCCGCCGACCCTGGTGCTGCAGCCGGGCGACGATGCCACGGTGATGCAGGACGAAATCTTCGGGCCGATCCTGCCGATCCGCAGTTACCGCAACCTGGAAGAGGCCATCGCCACCATCAATGGCCGCGACCGGCCGCTGGCCTTGTATCCCTTCAGCCATGACACCGCGACAGTGGAGAAGATTGTCGGGCAGACCGTCGCCGGTGGTGTCACCGTCAACGACACGCTGCTGCATTTCGCGATCAACGGCCTGCCGTTTGGTGGCATTGGCGCCAGCGGCATGGGCGCGTACCACGGCAAGGCGGGCTTCGATGCAATGAGCAAACGCCTGCCCGTGCTATGGCAGACCAAGCGCGCCGGCAGTGACCTGCTGCGGCCGCCGTACACGCGGGTGGCGCGTTTCATCGACCTGATTTCGCGCTGACGAATGGAAAAGCCGCAGCCAGGCACAGGGTGCCGGCGGCGGGGACACCGGCACGGGGGGAGAGGGAGCCGGGTGTCAAAAAGCATGGTGAGATCTGCAAGACGCTATGCGATCCATAAGCCCTCTCCCGCAGGCGGGAGAGGGGAGGTGTCGGGCATTTCGTAGGTCTGCTGGGATTTCGCTGCGCTGCATCCCAGCCTACGCGCTACGCCCTGACTGCGAGAAACCGCGATAAAGCCGGCAACGCGACAGGCGCTGCATTGCCGTTGAGCGCTTCAGGCACACAGGCGTCCGTTGCCTGCATGCCGGGCGTGCACGCTCAGTACGCGGTAACCGGCAGCGGCTGTTCCAGCGCGCTGGCGATGTCCGCACAGTTGGCCGGCGGCTTTGGTGAGGTGGCAAGTGCCTTGGCCAGCTCGGCGCGTGCGGCGTCCATGTCGCTGCGGAAAGCGGCATCTGCATGCAGGCGTGCCACCACTGCCGAGCCCATGAAACGGCCGGCCAGGACATCGCTATGCCAATGCACGTTGCAGACCAGGCGGCTTTCGCCGTAGCTGCGGCCACGCGCGAGGATGGCGTCGCTGCGCTCCGGCGCCAGCTCGGCCAGGATCAATGCCCAGGCCCAGCCGATGGACGTATGGCCAGAGGGATAGGAGCCATTCTCGGCCAAGCCTGCTTCCTTGTCCGGTGTGCAGGTGGATTGGCCATTGGCAACGAAAGGCCTGCCGCGGTTGTAGCGCTCCTTGGCGGCATCGCTGACCACCGCCGCATCGGTACGGGTGCGACGCAGCAGGCCGTACAGACGCGGTGTGCTGGCTTCATCAATCTGCGTGCCGATGGCACAGGCGAAGATGGAGGCAGCTTCGGGGAACTGCAGGTTGGCATCGGCCGTGGCCTGCTGCCAGCGCGGGGTGCCGCGCAGGTTGCGCGCCAGGTTGACCTGCTCGTCCAGTGCGAACGCCGCAGAGCCGGGCGCCGGCGGCGGTGGCAACAGCGCCACGCTGTCCGGAAGCTGTGCGGTCTCCAGATAGCCGCGTGCCACGCCGGGCCGGATCTCCGGCACCTCATGGGGGGCGATGGCGGTGGTGGCACATGCGCTGAGCAGCAGGCTCAGGCCGGTGGCGAGCAATACGGGAAGCGGGGAGCGCAATGGATTCATGAGGGTCCTCAGGCGAGTTGCGCGGCAATGGCCTGCCGCAAGGTCTGCAGATCCTTGGCGAACGCATCAATGCCGGTGGCCAGCTTCTCGGTGGCCATCGGATCAGCGGCCATATCCGCATCGAACTTGGCTTCATCAATCGCAGCGACATTCACTGCTTCCGCAGCGCCCGCCAGCAGCTTGCGCGGCAGCTCGCCGAAATCGGCGTCCAGCTTTTCCAGCAGGTCCGGCGAGATGGTCAAACGATCACACCCAGCCAGCGCTTCGATCTGCGCGGTGGAGCGGAACGAGGCGCCCATCACCACGGTGTTGGAGCCGCGGCGCTTGAACTCGGTGAACACGCCGCGCACGAACTGCACGCCCGGGTCTTCGTCGATGTTGGCCGGGGTCTGGCCGTTGGCCACGTACCAGTCAAGAATGCGGCCGACAAACGGCGAGATCAGGAACGCACCGGCTTCCGAACAGGCCAGGGCCTGGGTCGGGTTGAAGATCAGCGTCAGGTTGCAGTCGATGCCTTCGGCCTGCAGCACGCGCGCGGCTTCCACGCCGGCCCAGGTGGCGGCGATCTTGATCAGCACCTTGCTGCGCGGCACGCCGGCCGCTTCGTACATGGCGATGAACTCACGCGCCTTGGCGATGGTTGCCTCGGTGTTGTGCGCCTGGTCGGCATCCACTTCGGTGGAAACGCGGCCCGGCACCAGCTCGGCGAGCATGGTGCCCACGCCCACGGTCAGGCGGTCGACCACGGCGTTGGCGATGGCCAGCCGGTCACCGGACTGGGCACGGCCCCACTGCAGCTCGCGCTCGATCAGGCCGGCGTAGACCGGCAGGTCGAGGGCTCTCTTCACCAACGTCGGGTTGGTGGTGCAGTCCACCGGGCGCAGGCGCTTGATGGCGTCGTAATCGCCGGTGTCGGCGACAACAACGGACAGTTCGCGCAGCTGGGCGAGCTTGGAGGCGTTGCGCATTGGGGGACTTCGGATCAGGCGGGGGTGTCGCCATCATCGACGGCGGCGATGATGGCGGCGGTGTCCTGGCCGAACACCGGCGCGGCATAGGGCTGCGGACCGGGGGTGCGACCAAACACGATGGGACGGGTGATGCCGCGGTAGCTGCCCAGCAGGGGATGCGGCAGCGTGGTGATCATGTCCTCGGCCTGCACCTGCGGGTGCTCGAACATGTCTTCGACCTTGCGCGCCGCCGCACAGGGCACTTCTTCGCCGAACAGCGCTTCCCACTCCAGCGCACTGCGTGTGGCCAGGGCGGCATGCAGCCTGGCCAGCAGTTCGTCGGAGTGCTCGGCGCGCTTGCGCACGGTGTCGTAGCGCGGGTCGCTGCCCAGCTCCGGCAAGCCGATGCGGGTGCACAGCGCCTGCCAGAAGTGCGGCGTGTTGGCCGAGATGTACAGGTGGCCCTGTGCGGTGGGATGGATGCCGGTGACGCCGCCCGAGCGCATGTCGCGGCCCACGCCTTCCGGCTCGCCTTCGGCCCAGATCATCCGCGCCGACTGCATGGTCAGCGCACTGCGCAACAGCGACACGCCGACATACTGGCCTTCACCGCTGCGCTCGCGCTCGTACAGCGCCGAGGACACACCGGCGGCCACCAGCGCGGCGGCGTAGTAGTCCACCACCGAGCCGTACAGGATTTCCGGTGCGCCGCCGGGCTTGCCCTGCATCGCGCACATGCCGGTCATGGTCTGCAGCACCTGGTCGTAGCCGGCCTTGTCCTTGAGCGGACCGCCTTCGCCATAGCCGGTGACTGCGCAGTACACCAGGCGCGGGTTGATCTTGTTCAGGCTGTCGAAATCGATGCCCAGGCGCGCCGGCACGCTGGGACGGAAGTTGTGCACCAGCACGTCGGCTTCGCGCACCAGCCGCATCAGCACCGCGCGCTGGTCGGTTTCCTTCAGGTCCAGCACCACCCCGCGCTTGGAGCGGTTCACACCGAGAAACGCGCGGCTCTCGGCTTCCAGCGTGGAGGGGTACTTGCGCAGGTTGTCGCCCACCGGCGGTTCAACCTTGATCACCTCAGCGCCCTGATCAGCCAGCAGGGTGCAGCCGTACGGCCCGGCGATATAGGCGCTGAGGTCCAGCACGCGCACGCCACTGAGCGGGCCACGCGCGCCCTCGCGCTGGGCAATGTCGAACGGAGAGGGGTTGTTGCTTGCTGACATGGGCTGCACTCGAATCCTTGATTGCAGTTTCCTCCCGATGCCTGGGAAGAAACACATCGTGCGGGTATTTTCAGCGAGGACAAAAAGCACGGATCGTCCTGTCCTCGCCTTGCCGTGGACCGCTGCCTGCCCCGTGCGAGGTGGCAGGCAGCGGCGAGAGGCTTACTGCGGTGCCAGCGACAACCAGCTCAGGCGCCAGGCGCCATGCTCGCGGCCACCACAACGGTAGTACGGCTCGAACAGCAGCGGTGCTCGGCAGTCCAGCTGCATCGTTACCGGCGCACCTTCGCCTTCGTTCTTGCCCACCTGCAGCCAGTGCGCAGGATCGCCTTCGGGCAGCTTCACGGTTTCGTCGGTCTTGAAGCCGTCGATCAGCGTGGTCGCATACACCAGCGGCCCGTAACTCAGGCCAACGTATTCCCAGCGCAGCACTTCCTGCGCCACCGGCGAACCGTCCGGTGCACGCGATTCCTGCACGTTGATGTTGGCCGCGCGGTGCAGCTGCGGCTGCATCGGCAATTGCACGTTGATCAGATCACCGGCCTGCCATTGGCGCTGCAGCTGCACGTAGCCATCGGCACCGATCGTTACCGGCACCGCCACACCATTGATGTCGATGCGTGCGTCTTCGGCCCAGGCCGGAATGCGCACGCCGATACCAAACAGGGCGCTGCGCTCGGGCATGACGCGCAGCGTGATCTGGCCGTCGAACGGATAACGCGTCTGCTGTTGCAGCTGCACCTTGCCGGCGTCTGCGTGCACCAGCGTGGCGTCACCGGCGCCGTAGAGATTGACCCGCAGGCCACCGTCAGCAGCGATGCCGTAGGCGATCTGCGGCAGTTCTTCCACCGCCATCGCGCCGGAGGATTTGCAGCAACGCCAGTAGGTGGTGTGCACGCGCTTGCCGTTGGGGAAGGTGTAGTAGCACCAGTCCTCACCGTTGGGCGCCATCGCCGCCAGCAGGTCGTTGTACGCGGTGCGCTCCAGCTCGTCGGCGTAGCGTGCGTGGCCGCTGATGGCCAGCAGCTCGCGGTTGAGCTGCATCCACGCCAGCACCGAGCAGGTTTCCACATAGGCCTGCGGGAAGAACGTGCGCGGTGCGTTGAACACTTCGCGCGAGCGATGCGCCACGCCGCCCCACGGGCCGCCGCCCAGGGTGAGGTGTTGTTCGCGGATGTTGTTCCACAGGTTGTCGATGGCCAGCTTGTAGTCGGCCTTGCCGGTGGCCTTGTACAGCTTGGCCAGACCAACAAGATTCCACGACAGCTGGTAGGCCTTGCCGGTGGCGATGAAGGCGGCGTCCTCGCCGGCGATGCCCTTGTCCAGCAGCGCAAGGCGCGGGTTGGCGTTGGCCTGCTGCAGGATCTTCTCGGCCAAGGCCAGGTAACGCGGCTCGCCGGTGACCAGATACAGATCGGCCGCTGGGTCCAGCAGCACCGTGGCCGACATGCCGTGGTGGTTGCCCAGCGTGGTGATGTCGATGCCCGATTCCAGCGCCTGCCAGCACAGGTCGGCGATGCGCCGCGCGGCCTGCAGATAGGCGTCATCGCCGAGCGCACGCCAGCTTTCCAGGAAGCCCAGCACCAGATAGCTGTGCGTCCACATGTCCCAGGTGCGCAGCGCCGGTTCGCCGTTCCAGCTCTCGGGCTTGGGCGGCTGCGGCACGGTGAAACGGCGGTCGGCGGCGTAGTTGCCCAGGTAGCCGTCTTCATCCTGCTGGCTGATCAACCAATCGGCGACACGGCGCAGGTTGGCTTCCAGCTGCGGCTGGCCGCCCTGTGCCACCGCACGCGCGGTTGCCGAGAGCCACTTGCCGGCATGCTCGCCGTACCAGTCGCCTTCCTGGTTCTGCTGTTTGTGGGCCTGGCCGAAAATGCTGATCGACGGGCTGTCTTCATCGACGATGAAGGTGCTCAGGCGGCCGCCACGGTTGGCGCTGAGCATCTGCCCGAACAGGCCATCGAGCTGCACCGCTGCCGGTGCGATCAACTGCTGGCCATGGGTGATGGCCGCACTCATGCCGCGTCCACCACGCAACGGAAGCCGAGCATGCCGCTGCGGTCCTTGGCCGGGGCCATCAGCAGGTACTTGCCGTGCTGGTCGAGGCGATAGGCCTGCGGGAAGTACCAGTGCGAGGTCTGCGGCTGATAGCTGGAACCGCCACGCAGGATTGCCGCGCGGGTGTGTTCGTCGATGAATTCATCGGTCCACTGCCACACGTTGCCGACCAGATCTTCCACGCCGAACGGGCTTGCCCCCTGCGGGTGCGCATCGACGTCGGCCGGTGCCAGCACGCGGCGGCCACGGTTCACGCGCGGCACGCGGCTGTCGTCCCAGTCATTGCCCCACGGATAGCTGCGGCCGTCGCTGCCCTGTGCGGCGTACTGCCATTCCCATTCGTGCGGCAGGCGCTTGCCGGCCCACGCGGCATAGGCGCGGCAATCTTCCAGCGACACCCACACCACCGGCTTGTTGTCCCAGCCGGCGCGCGGTGCGCCATCCTGCCAATGGGCGAGGAAGTTGATGTCGTCGGCCGGGTGATAGCCGGTGGCATCGATGAAGGCCTTGAACTGTGCGTTGGTGACCGGGTAGCGGTCGATATGGAACGCGTCCATCTGCATCAGCTTGCGGTGATGGCGACGCGGGCAGTCTTCCCACGGGAACTGCACGTCCTGGCCGGCCCAGTTGAAGCCTTCAATTTCGATGCCGCCCACGGCAAACACAAACTCACCGGCCGGCACGGTGACCATGCCTTCCGGTGCAGCGGCTTGTGCCGGTGTGGCCGGGATTTCACGCAACTGCTGCGGAATGGCCTTCCACGCGGCGGAGAAACTGTTGAGCGGCTGCACGGCGCGCTTGGCGGCTTCGATCAGGAATGCCTGCAGACCATCGACCACCGTGCCCGGCTGCACGCTCAACACCGCGCCAAAGCCACGCGCTTCCATCGGCAGTTCGATCACCGCCACGCCATCACGCACCGCAGGCGACAGCTCAACGCCGTGCCACACGTCGTAGTAACGCGTGCCGTCCACATGCGGCAGGCCAATCTGCTCGCCGTTGACCGCGTATTCGTTGCGGTTGATGAAGGTGTGCAGGCTCAGGCCATCGACCGGGAACTTGCTGGCGAAGATGCCGCCCTGGTAGCAGACCTGATACGGCTCCCAATCCATCGACACGATCAGCTGCGGGAACTGCCGGTAGATCGCCGCCATGCGGCGCAGGGTTTCACCATCGCGCGCGGTGAACTGGTTCCAGATGCCCCAGATGTTTTCCCAGGCGTTGTAGCCGATGCCATTGAAGAAGCAGTACTGCAGGTCGTGGTTGCGGTTGCGCCCCCAGCGGTTTTCGTAATTGACCATGTGGCGCGGCTCCAGCCACTTCCACTTGGAGACCGGCGGCACCGGGCCGTCCGGGGCTTTCTTGCCCCAGCTCTGCACGTTCCAGATCAGCTGCTCTTCGGAGCTGATGGTGGATTCGGGCTGCACCACCACCGGGTTGCCACGGGCATCGCAGGCGTCGAAGAACGCGCGCGGCACACCGTTGAAGGTGTCACCGTTGATACCGTCCGCGCCGGTGGCCTTGATGATCTCGGCCATGCCTTCCCAATGGCTGACGCCCGGGTCGCGGGTGCCGTGGTCCCACGGCTTGGCCGGCAGGAACACGCGCACGCCCCGCTTCTGGAATGCCTTTACTGCAGCGGTCAAACCTTCCAGCCCGCCCGGCAGCGTGTGTGCCAGGTCAAACTGGTTGCGGTCATCAATGCCGATGTTGGGGTAGATGTACCAGATCAGCACCGAATCAAGACCACCGAAGCGCTCGGTGAGATCGTCCAGGTACTTGTCCACCGTGTACTGCGCGGTGTCCACGTCGAAGAAGTAACGGTCCTCGACCATCATCTGCGCGTGCACGAAGTTGCGCTGCGCCCACTGCAGTTCCGGGCGGCGGTAATTCACGTCGGTGTAGCCGATGCGCACCAGGTGTTCCTGGCGCCAGTCCTTCAGCTCGGTCAACCAATCGCCGGCGCTGGCATTGGCATCAATCATCCAGCTGCCGATGTCGGCAAACGGCCACGCCGGCGCCTTGCCCGGCGTGGGTAGGTAGCGGCCGGTGGTGACGTGCGAGAACTTGTACTCGGTGGCAATCGCCTCGCGCCCGTAGTCGGCGGCGTCGTTGTCGTAATCGGGCGTGGTGTAAGGCGAGGTCATGGCATTCATCCAGCAGATACAGGGGAGAGCAACGGGTTACAGCGCGCACCAAGCCGCAAGCGCGGCGTGGGCATCGGCATCGGGCAGGCGCGTGGCATCGGCCAGCAGCGCGGTGACATCGGTGTGGTCGGGAATACTGGATTGTGCACCCAGCTGCGTACAGGCCAGTGCAGATGCGGCGCTGGCAGCAAGCAGGGCGTGTTGCAGCGACTCGCCGCGTGCCAGCGTGGCCACCAGCGTGCCGCAGAAGGTGTCACCGGCGGCAGTGGTATCCACCGGGGAAATCGAGAACGCCGGCTGCACCAGGGTCTGGCCGTCAACGCGGGCAAGGCAACCGCGCGCGCCGAGGGTGACGATCACGCAGGGCACGTCCAGACGTGACAGGCCGCTGGCCAGGTCCGGCGGATTGCCGGCCACCACGTCCAGTTCGCCTTCGTTGACGATCAGCATGTCCAGCAGCGCCAGCAGCTCGGCCGGCAGCACCTGCGCAGGCGCGGCGTTCAAGGCGACTTTCACGCCGGCAGCGCGTGCGGCAGCGGCATAGGCCTGCACGGTTTCCAGCGGCGATTCCAGCTGCAGCAACAGCCACTGCACGCCATCGAGCGCGGGCAGGTGTTCGGGCCGCAGCGCCATGTTGGCGCCGGGCGCGACGGTGATGGCGTTCTCGGCATCGTCGGACAGGCAGATGAACGCGGTGCCGGTCGGCAGCTGTGCATCGCGCACGGTATGCAGCTGCACCTTGGCATCGGTCAGCGAGGCTTCGATGGGCTTGGCGAAATCGTCATTGCCCAGCGCCAGCAGCATCTGCGTGGCGGCGCCGCCGGCGCGCGCGCAGGCCACCGCCTGGTTGGCACCCTTGCCACCGGGGAAGGTACGGAATTCGCGGCCCAGCACGGTTTCACCCGGGGCCGGCACATGCGCCGCACGCACTACGAAATCGAGATTGGCCGAGCCGGCTACAAGTACGGAGGAGGTCATGGAATGGCCTGATAAACGAGGTTGTAGAACGGGGTTGCCACGGATGGCAGGCGCTTGTCGCCTTCGGGCAGGTATTGCAGCAACACGATGGCCACCAGGTGCTCGCTGCGGTCCACGGTGAAGTAGGTGGAGGCGGCGCCGGACCAGCCGAACTGGCCCACGCTGCCCAGCCGCCCACGCGTCGCAGGATCGGTGACGACATAACCGCCCAGGCCGAAGCCTTCGCCCTTGCTGAAGCCCTGGATGGCCGGGCTGAAGCCGCCCAGCTGGTCGGCCATCATCAGATCCACGGTCTTGCGTGAGAGCAGGCGCACGCCATTGGCTTGACCATCGCCCAGCAGCACGCGCGCGAATTTCAGGTAATCGGCCGCGGTGGAATACAGGCCGCCGGCACCGCTGTCATAGCCCTTCAAGCGTGCGCCGGGCGTGCGTGCGCTGACGGTGTCGGCAATGTGCAGCGTGCCGTCGGCGGCGCTGGTCGGCAGGTCCACCACGCGCGCGCGCTGCGCCAGCGGCACTTCAAAGACGGTGTCGTGCATGCCCAGTGGCTGGAAGATGTGCTGCGCAAGGAACTGTCCGAACGGTTGCCCGCTCACCACTTCCACCACGCGCGCCAGCAGCTCGGTATTGCTGCCTTCGTAGTGGAGGTGGGTGCCGGGTGCGTCGGCCAGCGGCAACGTGGCCAGGCGTGCGGCGACATCTTCCAGCGAGGTGGCGCTGTCGATGCCGGCGCGGTTCAACAGCGCGGTGGCGACGGCATGGCTGTCCGAGGCTGCGGCAAAGCCGCTGGTGTGGGTGAGCAGGTGACGCAGCGTGATCGCGCGTGGCGACGGCGCCAGCTGCGGATGCTCGGCATCGCCACCGACAACAACCTGGCGATCGGCGAAGGCGGGAATGAAACGCGCCAGCGGGTCATCCAGCGACAGCTGGCCTTCTTCCATCAGCATCAGCACGGCGGTGGAGGCGACCGGCTTGGTCATCGAATAGATGCGGAAGATGCTGTCTTCGCGCATCGGCCGGGTGCGTGCCAGATCGGTATGGCCCCATTGGCCGTGGAAAGCGACTTTGCCTTGATGCTCGACCAGCGCGACGGCGCCCGGGTAACTGCCCTTGGCCGTGGCGTGTGCGAGGAACGTGTCCACGCGTTGCCAGCGTTCACCTGTATCGGCGCTGGCACTGCCCATGCCGGCCCATGCCACGACGCCCAGCAGCAGGCCGCGTGCGATGTGGCTGCTGCGGCGAGAGGGCGCCTGGGTTGTGTGGGTGGTGCGGCGGAACATGGCAAGCCTCCATTTCAGGATCGTGCGGAGCGTAGCCCTGTGGCCCCTCTCCCGCCCCTTCGGGGCACCCTCTCCCGCAGGGGGAGAGGGGTGAAGCGCTGCTTCGGTCAACTCTCCGAAGTGTTGGCCCCTGTCCCCTCGTGGGAGAGGGGAGGCCTACTTCAGCCAACTCTCCGAAGTGTTAGCCCCTCTCCCCTCGCGGGAGAGGGGTTGGGGAGAGGGGGGAATATCTCTGCCCACATTGCGCGCGTCCGATCTTCCACCCCTTCGGGGCTCCTGCATTCGGCACATCCATGTGCCTCACCCTTCGGGCGGCTTCGCCGTGCAACTCGGCAATCCTGCCGAGTTGTCGTCCCGCAAGGGGAGAAGGAAGCAGCCAGCACGCTGGCCGTAAATCAAAACGGCGCCACAGTTGCCTGCGGCGCCGCCTGTTATTGCCTTGCTATCAGAACTTGAAGGTATGCGACAGCGACACCATCCGGCCGCGGCCGGAGAAGTAGTTCTGCCAGCCCGGCAGCTGCGACCAGGTCAACACGTACTGCTTGTCGAACAGGTTCTCGATGCCCAGCGAAAGCTGGCCGTAGCGGCCGGTGTCGTAGTTCACGCTCAGATCCCACAGCGCATAGCCGTAGGTGTTCTCTTCGTTGAGATGGACATCGCCGGTGGCGGAGTTGGTGAAGCTCTCACGCAGGTCGCGGTCGAAGGTCTTGCTCACGCCGAGGGTGGCGTTGAGCGTGTCCGTCGGGGTCCAGGTGACCGAGGCATTCACCTTGTCCGGCGAGATGTCCAGGATGCCCATTTCCTTCTTCAGGCCCGAACCCGGGAAGTACTGGGTCTGGCCGCGGATGCGCGAGTACAGGAAGGTCGCCTTCCAGTGCTCGTTGAAGGTCCAGGCACTGTTCAACTCAAAGCCTTCGATCTCAACCGGCGCGCGGGTCAGGATGAAGTCTTCGGTGACCTTGTCGATGGTCATGGTGGAGCCGTAGTCCGAGGTCGAGCGGTACACCGACGCACCCACCTGGCCCTTGGCGCCGCGCCAGTTGAAGCCGATTTCCTTGTTCTCGGTGATCAAGGGCTGCAGGTCGGCGATGCAGGACACGGCCTTGCACGGGCTGTTGGCCTGGATGTTGCGCAGCGGGATGCCGACGTTGGCAATGCCAAAACCTTCGGAGTACGAAGCAAACACCGACCACTCATCGTTGATGCGCCAGATCGCGCCGAAGTTGGGCATGGTGGCCTTGTAGTCCATCTTGCCGCCCTGCACCGGCGTGTTGTCGCGGAACGCCACGGTGGTGTAGCTGTCGATTTCCAGCTCGCCGTCCTCGCGGCGAACGCCGGCGTCCAGCGTCACCGGGCCGATGTCCCAGCTCAGCTGCGCATACGGCGCAACGCTGGTGTACTTCATCGGTGGCACCCACAGGCGGTTGGTCAGCGCCAGGCGCTGCTCGGCGGTGTCTTCCACGATATCCAGGCCGGTGCGCAGGCGCAGGCCTTCAACCCTGAACAGGTCGCTGTAGGCATAGCCAAAGCGCAGGCCCTTCTTCTCGCTGTTGATCTCCGACTGGTCCCAGATGCGCTCGGCTTCCGGCGGCGCCGGCTTGGTCAGCTGGCGGTCAACGCCGTTTTCGGCGATGTAACGCATGGCCTGGTCGGCCCAGTACGCATCAACGCTCAGGTCGCCGCCGAAGAAATCGGCATTGGTGTACTTCACCGCGAACTGTTCAAAGTCATTGAACTCGGCCAGCGAGCCGGCGATGGAGCCCTTCTCGGCAGTGTTGGTGGTGGGCTTCGGGCACTCGACCGGGTCGAAGCGGCAGCCTTCCACCGGCTTGTAGTTGTGCTTGCCGCCAATGTGGAAGTTGCTGTAGCTGGCCTGGATGCGCTGCATCTGGCCTTCGCCGAAGTTGTAACCGCCCTTCACGAACAGGTTCTTGCTGTACGAATCGGACAGCGAGCCGGAGGTGTTCAGGCCAACGCGGCGGCCATTGCCGTCGTAGGCGATACCACGGTCGATGTAGGCGCCGCTGATCAGGAAGTCGGCCGCATCGTCCTTGTAGGTGTGCATCACGCCGATCTTGGACTGTGCGCTGTCGTCCTTGAACTGGCTGCTGTAGCGGGTGGAGATGGTGGTCTGGTGGCCATCCACTTCCGGGTTCTTGGACAGGTAATTGATCACGCCGCCGGCGCCACCAATGCCTTCGGCAGCCGACGGCCCGTTGATGACTTCAATGCGGCCAATCACGCCCATGTCGGTGAAGGTGCCGTTGCGGCTGCCTTCGCGCAGCGGCGAGCCCTGCGGCACACCGTCGAACAGGCGCAGCGCGACGCGGCCACGCAGGGTTTCGCCGGAGTTGCTCATTGCCTGCGAGGATTCGGAGTAGCCCGGAACCATACGTGCGAGCACGGCAGTGGCGTCTTCGGTCAGGTTCAAGGTGCGCTGCACCTGCTCCGGGGTCACCAGGGTGACGGCGCCGGGCACCTTCTCGATGGCCACCGGGGTACGGGTGCCGGTGACGATGACCTGGTCCAGGCTCACCGCATCATCGTTGTTGTCCTGCGCAAAGGCCGGGCTCATGGCGCTGGCGAGCAGTGCGGCACTGATTGCAGCCGAAAGTGGCTTGATCATTTGTTCTCTCTCCCCCCAGTTACGAAGATGCGACGGAGCGGGTCAGGGGAGCCGACTGCGTCAAGAAGCGACGGGGACTTGTGCCCCTTTGATTCACCGTTTGCCCGCTGATGGCCCCACAGGGGCGCCATGCGGCAGGTACCGGCATTGGGCGTGAGACTAGGCGGGGCTCCGCAGCGATAGAAGCGCGGTTCTGTATGTTCATTGCCTAGGGTTTGTTGCGATTGAATGCGGCCTGCGCACAAGCCATGGCCGCGCCCGCGTTTGCGCGGGAGAGGGCGGAGGAAAGGCAGTGGCCGCAAATCGCTTTGATGCCTGAAACAAGCCACTTTTTGCGAAAAATGTTGTTCTGATCCGCTCCGCGGGGCTGGTTGCTTCCGCAAGCGGGAGACGGGAAAAATACGTTGGTCGATGGCTTCAGATCACCGGATCAGTGGCAACGCAGTCGCTGAAATTCCCTCCCAAGCCGCAGCGCAGCCCTGATTACTGCGCCTGCAGCAAGGCGGTGCGCGCTTCTTCAAGCAACACGTTGACCTGGCGCAGGCGTACCGACGCGCGTGACCAGACCATGCCAATGCGGCGCGGTTCGCTGGGTTCGGGCAGCGGAATGCTGGCCACGGAAATCCCTTCGGGCCAGGGCTTGGCCCAATCCGGCACCAGCGACACGCCCAGCCCACGATCCACCATCACCGCGATGGCGTTCAGTGCATTCAACTCGAAGCGCTCACGCGGCACGATGCCGACGCGGCGCAGGTATTCGTCGGCCTGGCGGCCGCCCCATTCGTGGCGGTCGTAGCGGATCAGCGGTTGTTCGCGCAGCAGCTGGTGCGGATCGCAACCGGCCAGGCGCGCCGGTGCCAGCACCACCAGCGGTTCCTCGCGCAGCAGCTGCCAGTCGCAGGTCTTGGGCAGCGAGAACGGCGCCTGCAGCACCATTGCCGCATCCAGGTCACCGGATTCCACCGCGCCGTACAGGTCGGCCGAATAACCGGGTTTGATGAAGACGTTGATCTCCGGGAACTTGGCCACCATGCGCGCCAGGATGTCCGGCACCAGGCCGCCGAGTGCGGTGGGGCAGGCGCCCAGCCGCAGTTCGCCGGCCATGCCGGTTTCGTTGGCGACGCTGCGCAAATCGGCCACGCCACGCAGCAGGTCGCGCGCGCGCTGCAGGATGCGTGCGCCTTCCTCGGTGACGCTGACCGTGCGGCCGGCGCGCGCGATCAGCGGTGCGCCCAGTTCACGTTCCAGTGTGCGGATCTGCTGTGCCACCGCGGCCGGGGTGATGTGCAGCGAGCGCGCGGCCGCTGCCATGGAGCCGCGGTCCACGACGGTGACAAAGGTGTTGAGGAACTGGGTTTCCACGGTCTGATCTCTTCAAGCTCGCGTAAAGTCACTCGAAACCAGGCCCCCGCTGCAGCTGCAGGCGAGGGGACCAAGAACAAAGCGGCCAATTTTACGCCACCGCGCCCCAGCGGCTTTCACACCGCATCCTGTTTGTAGATCGTCAGCCCCTTCAGCGAGCGGCTGGGGGCCGGGAAGAACAGGCTGGCGAGGTAGCCGATCACGATGCACAGCAGGATCGAGATGGCCAGGTAGAAGTACGGGTGCACCAGGTTCACCGTCCAGAACACCAGGGTGATGAGGATGCTGCCGGCCACGCCGATGGCCACGCCCTGCCAGTTGGCGCGGCGGGTGAACATGCCCAGCGTGTAGGCGCCGGCAAAACCACCGCCGAGCAGGCCGGCCAGTTCGATGGAGACGTCGAACAGCGAATGGATGTCGTAACGGCTCATCACCAGTGCGATGCCGATGGCGATCAGGCCCACGGCCACGCCGATCCATTCGGCAAAGCGCACGCTCTGCTTGGGCGTGGCGTCCTTCTTCAGTTTTTCGTAGAAATCCACCGAAGCCAGCGTGGAGACGCTGTTGATGATGCTCGACAGGGTGGACATGGCGGCGGCGAAAATGCCGGCAATGATCAGCCCGGTGACGCCGGCCGGCAGTTCGGCGGCGATGAACAGCGGGAAGGTCGCATCAATGGGCAGCAGCGGATTGAGCCGTTCCGGATTGTTCTTGTAGTACACCCACAGCGCGGTGCCGATGCCATAGAACACGAAACCGCCGGGGATCATCATCGCCGCGAACGTCCAGATCGAACGCCCGGCTTCCTTGTCGGATTTGGTGGACAGCACGCGCTGCATCAACACCTGGTCCTTGGGGAAGGTGAGCACCACGTCGAACACCACCAGGAAGATGAAGCCCCACACTGTGGCCTTGGTCAGGTCGAAGCTGAAATCGAACAGCTGCGTCTTGTTCTCGGCCATCGCGGTGGACAGGAACTCCGGCACGCCGCCGTTGATCTGGTGGATGATGAAGCCGATGGCGAAGATGGCGCCGCCGAACATCACGAACACCTGCACGAAGTCGGTCCAGATCACCGCCTTCATACCACCCATGGTGGTGTAGATGATGGTGAACACACCCATCAGCATGATGCTCCACAGCACATCCACGCCGGTGATGGTGGAGATGGCCAGCGCAGGCAGGAACAGGATCACGCTCATGCGGCTGCCGATCTGCATCACGATGCACAGCCCGCTGGCGAGCATGCGGATGGCCGGGTGGAAGCGTGTTTCCAGGTAGGAGAACACGCTCATCAAATCCAGCCGGCGCAGCAGCGGCACAATCCATATGGCCACGAACATCAGGCCCAACACCGCGATCAGGTTGTTGGTCATGTACTGCCAGTTGGTCTCGAACGCCTTGGCCGGGATGGCGATGAAGCTGATCGAGCTGGTGTTGGTGGCATACAGGCTGATGCCGGCCGCCCAGAACGGAATGCTGCGGCCACCGACGAAGAAGTCCGCGGTGTTGCCGTGCTTTTCCTGGAAGTAGAACCACGCGCCGATGCCCAGCATCGCCGCCAGGTAGACCACGATCACCGCCCAGTCCAGCCAGCCCAGCAGGTGCTTGCCGCCCTGGATATCGAAGGTGTGCAGGCTGCCGTCGGCCGTGGCCCAGGCCAGGCCGTTGCCCCAGCTGGCGGTGCCCAGCGGCGCCTGCGCCACGGAATCGTCCACGTCGGCCCAGGCGCCGGTGATGGTGTGGAAGGTGCGTGCGTTGACCGTGCCGGCGGCATCGCGCACCTGCATCAGCAAATGCGCCTGGCCCAATGCTCGCAGTGAACCCGGCACTACCTCACCATCAATGGCCGGCGTGGCCTGCCAGCCCTTTTCGTTGTTCCAGCGCCACAGCTGCGATGCGCCGGAGGCGGGTGCGTCCACGACATAGAGCGCGCCCTTCTGTGCCTGCATGGCCACCGGCGCGGCATTGCCCGGCCAGGGGGAAGTGTCCTGCCATTGCGTGGCCGTTGCCGGCCGGCGGTACAGGCGGGTTTTGCCGGTGCTGTCCACGCCAGCCACATACATGGCGCCATCCAGTGCGGCGAGCACGGCCCCGGCCAACGGCGCGGGCAACGGCAGGCTGCGCGTGCCGAGCAGCGCATCGCCCTTCACGCTGACCTGCTCCAGGTGATCGCTATGGGTTGCGTCGGCACCCACCAGCAGCCAATGGGCGCCGCTGAGGGTGGCGCTGCCATGGATGGTGCCGGCCTGCAGGGCGCCCAGTTGTAGCGGGCGCCAGGTTTTCGCGCCCTTGTCCAAGGCCCAGGCCTGGTCATCGGCCAGGGCCAGCAGGCGGTCGTCCATCGACAGCAGACGTTGCGGGACAAGCTTGTCCGGCAAGGCCGGCAGGCTGCCGGTGGTAACGGCGTTCAGGCTTTCGGCCGAGGCGATACCGCTCAGAGCCAGCAGGGTGACGGCCACCAACAGGCGGACGCCAAGCGTGAAGTGCTGCCTCAGGGTGGCCGGTGTGATGGCCGCAAGCTTGGACATGGATAAGCCCCGCAAAGAAATCAGAAGTGACGGCAGGCCGCCACAGGACTGGTGGATCAGTGGGTGTGTGTGGCCCCGGCAACGATGGCTTCGGCCCGCCGCAGATACGGCAGGTCAACCATGCGGCCTTCAAACAGGAAAGCGCCGCGGCCCTGTGCATCGGCCTGGCGCGCGGCGGCAACGATACGCTGTGCTTCGTCCACCAGGGCCTGCGGCACGCTGAACACCGCATTGGCCGCTGCCACCTGGCGTGGATGGATGCAGCTTTTGCCGATGAAACCCAGCTTGAAGGCCATCTCGGCTTCAACGCGGAAGCCCTCGCTGTCGGCTACATCCGGCCAGGCACCGTCGCAGGCGAACACGCCGGCTTCGGCGGCGGCCAGCTTCAGCGCCAGCAAAATGCCGTGCACGTTGGCCGGCTCACGGGCAATGCCATTGGGCGCAAACATATCGCCCAGGCCCAGTTGCAGGCCGGCCACGCGCGGATGCGCCGCCGCCAGTTCGGCCGCCCGGCGCAGCCCGCGCGGGGTTTCGACAGTGAGCAGCAGCCCGATGGGGCGGCTGACGCTGTTGTCGGCTTCGGCCTGTTCCAGCGCGGCCGCGGCATCAAGCACCTGCGCGGCCGATTCGATCTTGGGAATGTTGAGCAGCCACACGCCGGGCAGCGCCACGGCCTTGAGGTCAGCGGCAAAGTGCGGGCTGTCGGTGCCATTGGTGCGCACAATCAGCAGCTTGCCGGCCTCGGCAACGCCGGCACGGCGCAGGAACGCAGCCACCTGCGCACGCGCGGCCTGCTTGCCGGCCTCGGGCACCGAATCTTCCAGATCGAAGGACAGGGCATCGGCCGCACTGGCCATGGCCTTGTCGAACAGCTCCGGACGTGCGCCGGGCACAAACAGCTTGCTACGCATGGGGTTCCCTCTCAACCTTGCGGGCAGTCTGCGCGGGAACCGGAACACTGTAGAAGTGTGTTCCCCGACATTCACGAGATAGTTTTTGTTGTTATCCGCCAGCTTCGCTTTAAACCCGGTTTAATGAATGGGGAAGGTCGCCACTGCTGCGCGTGAACCCCTTTCGCTCCCTTCCTGACGCCAACGGCGAAGGGGGGCGGGGAGGAAGGTAAAAAGCCTCGCAGCCCACAGCCGGCTGCTCCGTCTACGACACCGCGTGGCAGCCATCCCCTCTCCCGTTTGCGGGGGACTGCCCCGAAGGGGCAGGTGGGGGGGGCGCTTTTGATCTTGTGTATGCCGCGCCATCAAGCCAGAAGCCAAACCTCCCCGGCCCCGCTCCTGGCCTCAGCCAATAGAGAAGAAGGCTGATTGCTACTTGCTACGGTGCTCAATAGAAGTGGCCTCGCAGTCTGCCGGAGCCTGGAGCGTCATCTCCCCGCCTGCAGGGGCGGGTGGGGGCTTTTGATGTCGCTCGTGCAGCCGCCATCAAATCCTGAACCACAATCTCCCGCCGAAATGCAGGAGCAGGCACGCCGATTTTCCGCCCTGTGACGATCCAGGCTCCGGTGACGGCTACTGAAGAGGTTTCCCCCGCCGCAAAGCCGGCTCGGCCTGATTTACACAGGCGCCCCCGGCTATGATGCGCCTTCACATAAATCATCCGGTTTTCGGCAGCCTTTGAGCTGTGCTGACAGGCTGGAGCGGACTACCGAAGCAGGGGACGCATGGCGGAAGTAACCAAGGCCCGAACCGGCCATCTGATACGCACCTTGTTTGGCATCCTGCAGGCCCGGCCCGACGGCATGAAGGCCGCCGAAGCCTTGGCAGCGCTGGCCGCAAAGGTCGAAATGACCCCCTACGAGGCCGGCGACTACCCCACCGGCGGGCGCCGCTTCGAGAAGATCGTCCGCTTTGCCACCGTCGATACCGTCAAGGCCGGTTGGCTGGTCAAGGACAAGGGCATCTGGAGCATCACCGCCGAAGGCGCCCAGGCCCTGCAGCACTACCCGGACGGCGAGCAGTTCTACCGCGAGGCGGTACGCCTGTACCACAAGTGGAAAAAGGCGCAGCCGGTGGTGGAAATCGACGAAGGCGATGACGAAGCGGTGGAAAAGTCCGCCAGCATCACCCTGGAGCAGGCCGAGGAAATGGCCTGGGCCGAGATCGAGGCGCACCTGGCCGACATGCCGCCCTACGAGTTCCAGGAACTGGTGGGCGCGCTGCTCACCGCCATGGGCTACCACGTGGCGTGGATCGCCCCGCCGGGCAAGGACGGCGGCGTGGATGTGATCGCCTACAACGACCCGCTGGGCACCCGCCCGCCGCGTATCAAGGTGCAGGTCAAACGCAACGCCAACTCACCAAAGATTGATGTGATGGGCCTGCGCAGCTTCATGGCCGTGCTGGGCGAAGGCGACGTCGGTCTGTTCGTGGCCCTGTCCGGCTTCACCAAGGACGCCGACCTGGAAGCCCGCCAAAGCCACCGCCGCATCACCTTGATCGACGCCAACCAGCTGGTCGAACTGTGGACCCGCCATTACGGCCAGCTCGATGACAGCGCCCGCCGGCGGTTGCCGCTCAAGCCGGTGTGGTTTTTGGCGGGACAGGATTGAAATTCACCGGCGACAGGCAGCCTTTGCCTGCGCCACATGGAGCAAGAAGAAGCACTATGACCAAGCCCAAGAAGACAGCAGAAAACAAGAACGACGGCCTCGGTTTCGAGGCCGAGCTGTTCAAAGCCGCCGACAAGCTGCGCGGCAACATGGAACCTTCCGACTACAAGCACGTCGCGCTCGGGCTGATCTTTCTCAAATACATCTCCGACGCCTTCGAGGCCAAGCGCATTGCATTGCTGGGCGAGGATGCGCAAGCGGCCGAAGACAAGGATGAATATCTCGCCGACAACGTGTTCTGGGTGCCGAAGGAGGCGCGCTGGTCGCACCTGCAGGCCAACGCCAAGCAGCCCAGCATCGGCACCCTGATCGATGATGCGATGCGCGCCATCGAAAAGGACAACGAATCGCTGAAAGGCGTGCTGCCCAAGGACTACGCCCGTCCCGCGCTCAACAAGGTGATGCTGGGCGAGCTGATCGACCTGGTCTCCGGCATTGCGCTTAACGAAAAAGGCGGCCGCTCCAAGGACATCCTTGGCCGCGTGTACGAATATTTTCTGGGCCAGTTCGCAGGTGCCGAAGGCAAGCGCGGCGGGGAGTTCTACACGCCGAGTTCGGTGGTGCGCGTGTTGGTGGAAATGCTGGAGCCGTACTCGGGTCGCGTCTATGACCCATGCTGCGGCTCGGGCGGCATGTTCGTGCAGTCGGAAAAGTTTGTTACCGAACACGGCGGCCGCATTGGTGATATCGCCATCTACGGGCAGGAGAGCAATTACACCACCTGGCGGCTGGCCAAGATGAACCTGGCCGTGCGTGGTATCGATTCGGACATTCGTTGGAACAACGAGGGCAGCTTCCACAAGGACGAACTACGCGACCTCAAGGCCGACTACATCCTGGCCAACCCGCCGTTCAATATCTCCGACTGGGGCGGTGATCGCCTACGCGAAGATGTGCGCTGGCAGTTCGGCGTGCCCCCGGTGGGCAATGCCAACTATGCTTGGCTGCAACATATCTATCACCACCTCGCGCCCAACGGCACGGCAGGCGTGGTGCTGGCCAATGGCTCGATGAGCTCCAGCCAGTCCGGAGAAGGCGACATCCGCAAGGCCATGCTTGAAGCCGATGCAGTGGATTGCATGGTGGCGCTGCCCGGGCAGCTCTTCTACTCCACGCAGATTCCGGCCTGCCTGTGGTTCCTGGCACGCAACAAGAACCCCGGCAAGGGCCTGCGTGACCGGCGCGGAGAAGTGCTGTTTATCGATGCCCGCAAGATGGGCGTGCTGGTGGACCGCACCCGGCGCGAACTCACCGACGAAGAAGTCCAGAAAGTCGCCGATACCTACCACGCCTGGCGCGGTGGGAAAGACGCTGGGGAATACACTGACGTGACTGGTTTCTGCAAGTCGGCATCGATGGAGGACATCCATCAACACGGCCATGTGCTGACACCTGGGCGCTACGTTGGTACTGGAGATCTTGTCAAGGACGATGAGTCCTTCGAAGAGCGAATGACTCGACTCACGGCGGAGCTAGGGGAGCAGCTAGCGGAGTCAGCGAGTCTTCAAACGACGATGCGAGAACAACTGAAGCTCATTGGTTTCCCCATCGTGGAGCTTCAGTAATGAAGTTGTCCGATCTGATCGACTTCAATCCGAAGCGCCCCCTTGAAAAAGGTGCTATTACGCCGTTCATTGAGATGGCGGATTTGCTCGAGGGAGAGCGAGACGTCTCGGGAATCGGCAACCGCGTCTTCAACGGTGGCGGCAGCAAATTCAGAAACGGCGACACACTGTTCGCTCGTATTACCCCTTGCCTTGAAAACGGGAAAACCGCGAAGGTGAACGGTCTGCCTGACGGCGCTGTTGGTCATGGCTCGACCGAATTCATCGTCATGGCGGCGAAAGACCCAGGTGTCGATGAAGATTTCGTCTACTACGTTGCGAGGCACCCCGAGTTTCGGGCCTACGCGAAGGGCCGGATGGAGGGAACGTCTGGGCGACAGAGGGTCTCCTGGCAAGCAATAGCGGATTACGAGATTCCAGACTTTTCCAGCCTTGAGCGAAGCGGAATCGGAAGTGTTTTGTCGTCGGCGGATAACCTCATCGCCAATAACAGCCGGGCGAATCAAGCGTTGGAGGCAATTGCACGCACCTTGTTCAAGGCTTGGTTCGTGGACTTCGAGCCGGTGCGCGCCAAGCAAGAAGGTCGTTGGAAACGCGGTCAGTCGCTGCCCGGCCTACCCGCACACCTCTACGACCTCTTCCCCGACAGCATTAAAGAGTCGGAGTTGGGGGAGATTCCGGAGGGGTGGGAAATGCGATCTCTGGACTCGATTGCGAACTATCTAAACGGTCTTGCGCTACAGAAGTTTCCACCGGAAAGTGCCGACGAGTTCTTGCCGGTCATCAAGATTGCGCAGCTACGCGCCGGGAACGCCAATGGGGCAGACCGGGCAAGCGCCCGAATAAAGCCTGAGTATGTCGTTGTCGATGGCGACGTACTGTTCTCGTGGTCAGGCTCGCTTGAGGTCGAGGTGTGGAACGGCGGGCGGGGAGCATTGAATCAGCACTTGTTCAAAGTGACGTCCGACGCGGTTCCGAAGTGGTTCTACTTCTTCGCTACTCGCCATCATTTGCAAAATTTCCGTGCGATTGCCGCCGACAAAGCGACAACCATGGGTCACATTCAGCGCAAGCATCTGACAGATGCCCGAATCGCTGTTGCGTCTCCGGAAGGCATGAAGGCGTTTGACAGCGCGATTGCTCCGCTATTCGATCAACTGGTAACCAACGCGCAGCAATCCCGCTCCATTGCCCAACTACGCGACACGCTGCTACCTAAACTTATTTCCGGCGAGCTTCGCGTGCCCGATGCCGGATGCATCGTCGGAGCGGCGCTATGACCCTAGATTGGTGCCCCGGTATCCGTGAAGCTTGCAGCCATTGGCGCGACGCGCCGATGTTGCAGCAGACCTTCGAGGCGATGGAGCGCAATCTTGAGCAGAATAACGATGCATGCATCGACTGCGCCAAAACGGTCGTTGAGGTTGTATGCCGCGTTGTGGTTGAGAGCTTTGACTCTCCACTCGCTCCGCTGAAACCTGTGCAGGAAACACCCTCCCTTTCAGACTGGCTAACAGCAGCCATTCGTGCCCTGAAGTTGGGCGATGTTCGCGACGAGCAATTCAAAAAACTGGTGTCCAGTCATCACAAGCTGGCGGGCGCACTTAATGAACTGCGTAACAAGGCTGGCCCTGCCAGTCATGGCAGGGATCCTTTTCTGGAGCGGTTGGCGGAACATCATCGGCGTAGTGCTGTGTTGGCAGCCGACGCCATCGTGGCGTTCTTGCATCAGGCCTATCTCGATGCGCAACTTGACCCGGTCAACTCCCGTGAGCCATGGGAGAAATTTGCGGAAAGCAATGCGTTGATCGATGCGCATGTTGGGGTCACGCTGGAGCTGAAAGATGATGAAACACCTACTTTCAGCATCCTTCTGCCGGACGGGGAACGGTTGGGGCTAAGTATCGAAGTCAGCCGGTTCCTATATCAATTGGATCGTGATGCGTATATCGAAGCGCTGAATGCGGCGCGAGGTGTAGCGGTTGCAGATGGCATAGACGAAGATCAGGACGAGCGGGGATATCCCGACGAAGTGATTGATCCGGCAGAGCAAGTCGAGCAAGTTTAAATCAGGGGGGCAGGGATGGCTTTTTTGTCAGAGGCTGAGATTGAATCGGCACTTTTGGAGCAATTGGGGCTGCTGGGTTACGGCCTTGGAAATGAAGAGCAGATAGGGCCTGATGGTCTCCATCCCGAGCGTGAGAGTCATGACGAGGTCGTGCTCAGAAAGCGCTTAGAGGACGCCGTTGCCCGCCTGAACCCGAACATCCCCGCAGAGGCGCGCCACGACGCCGTTCGCAAAGTCACGCAGTCTGAGTTGCCATCACTACTGGAAGAGAACCGCCGTATCCACAAGCTGATCACCGAGGGCGTGGACGTCGAGTACTACGCAAACGATGGGACGTTGACTGCGGGCAAGGTGGCACTGATCGACTTCGAACAGCCGCAGCGGAATGACTGGCTGGCGGTGAGCCAGTTCGTGGTGATCAACGGCCAGAACAACCGGCGGCCTGACGTGGTGGTGTTCGTCAACGGCCTGCCGCTCGCCGTGATCGAGCTCAAAGCCCCGGGCAGCGCCGGAGCACATCTGCTGGGCGCGTTCAACCAACTGCAGACCTACAAGCAGCAGATCCCGCAGCTGTTCAACACCAACGCGCTGTTGGTCACCTCGGACGGTATTGCGGCACGGGTAGGCTCACTATCGGCCGATCTGGAGCGCTTCATGCCGTGGCGTACCATCGATGGCGCGGATGTGGCGCCGAAGGGCGCGCCGGAGCTTTCGACCTTGATCGAAGGCGTGTTCGAGCAGGGCCGCCTGCTGGCGCTGTTGCGGGACTTCACGGTGTTCGGTGAAACCGGGTCTGGGCTGGCCAAGATCATCGCCGGCTATCACCAGTTCCACGCAGTGCGGCATGCGGTGGCGTCGACGATCCGGGCATCGGCCACGGCGCCGGGGATAGCAGAGGATCCAGCAGAGTATGGTTTGCCTACTGTGGCGGGACAGGCTCGCGGAGATCGGCGTGCGGGCGTGATCTGGCACACCCAGGGCTCGGGCAAGAGCCTGTTGATGGCGTTCTACGCTGGGCAACTGGTCAAGCATCCGGCCATGGCCAACCCGACGCTGGTGGTACTGACCGATCGCAACGATCTGGACGACCAGCTGTTTGCCACCTTCTCGATGTGCCGCGACCTGATCCGGCAGACGCCGGTGCAGGCCGAGAGCCGCGAGGATCTGCAGAAGGTCTTGAGCCGGGCGGCGGGCGGGGTAATTTTCACTACCTTGCAGAAATTCGGTGAGATTGCCGAGCCGCTCACCACGCGCCGCAATGTGGTGGTCATTGCCGACGAAGCGCACCGCAGCCAATACGGTTTCAAAGCCAAGGTGGACGCCAAGACTGGCGAAATCTCCTATGGCTTTGCCAAGTACATGCGTGATGCCCTGCCCAACGCCTCCTTCATCGGCTTTACCGGCACGCCGATCGAGGCGGATGACGTCAACACCCCTGCGGTGTTCGGTAACTACATCGATGTCTACGACATCAGCAGGGCGGTCGAGGACGGAGCGACCGTGCCGATCTACTACGAGTCGCGGCTGGCACGTATCGAACTTGATGATGCGGAAAAGCCCAACATCGACGCCGAGGTGGATGCGCTGACCGAGGAGGATTCCGAGGCCGACCAGGAGCGCTTCAAGAAGAAGTGGTCAACGGTGGAAACACTGGTGGGCAGCAACAAGCGTCTGGCGCTGGTGGCCCAGGATTTGGTCGCCCACTTCGAAGACCGCGTGGCAGCCCTCGACGGCAAGGCAATGGTGGTGTGCATGAGCCGGCGCATCTGCGTGAAGCTCTACGACGAGATCATCAAACTGCGCCCGGACTGGCATGACGCCGATGACAATGCGGGCGCGGTCAAGATCGTAATGACGGGCGCGGCTAGCGACCCGCAGGAGTGGCAGCAGCACATCGGCAACAAGGCCCGGCGCGACCTGCTGGCCAAGCGGGCGCGCGATCCGAAAGACCCGCTCAAACTGGTGATCGTGCGCGATATGTGGTTGACCGGCTTTGATGCCCCGTGCATGCACACCATGTACGTGGACAAGCCGATGCAGGGTCACGGCCTGATGCAGGCCATTGCGCGGGTGAACCGGGTATTCCGTGACAAGCCGGCCGGGCTGATCGTGGATTACATCGGGATTGCGCAGAACCTTAAGTCGGCCTTGCAGCAGTATTCCAAGAACGATCAGGAAAACACCGGCGTCGATGAGGCACAGGCCATCGCGGTGATGGTGGAGAAGTACGAAGTGGTACGTGACATGTACCACGGCTTCGACTACGCGACCGCACTGGACGGAACGCCGCAGCAGCGACTGGTGATGATGGCGGCGGCCATCGAGTGGATTCTCGACCTGCAGCAGCGCTTGGCGGCACAGGAAAAAACCAAGGAAGGCAAGAAAAGCGCCCACCGGCACTATCAGGATGCTGTGCTGGCGTTATCCAAGGCGTTCGCCTTGGCATCGGCCTCGGATGAGGCCCGCGAGATCCGCGAGGAAGTCGGCTTCTTCCAGGCTATTCGTGCTGCGCTGGTCAAGAGCAGTACTGGCTCCGGTATTACCCAGCAAGAGCGCGAGCTGGCCATCCAGCAGATCGTCAGTCGGGCGGTGGTCTCGACCGAGATCGTGGATATCCTGGCCGCTGCGGGCATCAAGAGCCCGGACATCTCCATCCTCTCCGACGAGTTTCTGGCTGAGGTCCAGCAGTTGGACAAGAAGAACCTCGCACTGGAGGCCCTGCGCAAGCTGCTCAATGACGGCATCCGGTCGCGCAGCAAGGCCAATGTGGTGCAGACCAAGGCGTTCTCGGAACGACTGGAGGATGCGGTGGCGCGCTACCATGCCAACGCCATCACCACTGCCGAGGTACTGGCCGAGTTGATCCAACTGGCCAAGGACATCCGCGCGGCCCGTCAGCGGGGTGAAGAGCAGGGTCTGTCCGAGGATGAAATCGCCTTCTATGACGCGCTGGCGGAGAACGAGAGTGCGATTCAACTGTTGGGTGACGACAAGCTGAAGCTCATCGCCCATGAGCTGCTGGTGAGCTTGCGCGAGAACGTGTCGGTCGATTGGGCGCATCGGGACTCGGCCCGGGCGCGGATGCGGGTTCTGGTGAAGCGGATTCTGCGGAAGTACGGCTACCCGCCCGATTTGCAGGATGCGGCGGTGCAGACGGTATTGCAGCAGGCTGAGGCGCTGTCTTCGACATGGACGGTTGCACGGCGGTGATCGAGCTCAACGACCTGCTGGCCAAAGCCGGGTTGGACCCGGCGACGGTGATGGTGACGCGTCACCGCTCGACCGAGAAGGAGCTGCGGGCGGTGCTGCCCGTGGCTGGCGGCCGAGCGGCATGCTGTATTCAACGCCTAGCAGTCCAATCATTACGAAGTGGTGGAGAAGGCGCTGGCCAACCCTCTCCTGTGCTGGCGCGCGAGGAGGGGGCTGGTTGCTGCCGTCTTTAGCTGAGGGGGGCCATTCGCCCCAGCCCCGGCTAGAATCCCCCACATGAAAATCGCCTCATGGAACGTCAATTCGCTCAATGTCCGCCTGCCGCACCTGGAACAGTGGCTGGCCGACTTTGCCCCCGACGTGGTCGGCATCCAGGAAACCAAGCTGGAGGACCACAAGTTCCCGGATACGCGCCTGCTTGAACTGGGCTACCGCAATGTGTTCGCCGGGCAGAAGACCTACAACGGTGTGGCGCTGTTGGCGCGTGATCCCATCGAGGACGTGCAGATCGGCATCCCCGGTTTCGAGGACGAGCAGAAGCGGGTGATTGCCGGCACCGTCAACGGCGTGCGCATCATCAACTTGTACGTGGTCAACGGCCAGGACGTGGGTACCGATAAATATGAGTACAAGCTGCGCTGGCTGGCGGCGGTGCATGACTGGATCGCCGCCGAGCTGCAGAAACACCCGCAGCTGGTGGTGATGGGCGATTTCAATATCGCCCCGGATGACCGCGATGTGCCCGATACCAGCGTCTGGAACGAAAACCACATCCTCACCTCCACCGCCGAGCGCGCTGGGCTGC
Source organism: Stenotrophomonas sp. STEN056 (assembly GCF_056759635.1). Taxonomy (NCBI): domain Bacteria; kingdom Pseudomonadati; phylum Pseudomonadota; class Gammaproteobacteria; order Lysobacterales; family Lysobacteraceae; genus Stenotrophomonas; species Stenotrophomonas sp. STEN056. The sequence continues at coordinate 129,540 of NZ_JBRRDL010000002.1, read as the reverse complement.
AGAAGCTGCTGGACCTGGGCCTCCACGATGCCTTCCGCCTGCACAACGATGACGCCGGCATCTTCAGCTGGTGGGATTACCGTGCAGCGGGCTTCCGCCGCAATCTCGGCCTGCGTATCGACCTGACCCTGGTGTCCGATGCGCTCAAGCCGCGCGCACAGGCCTCCGGCATCGACCGTGAACCGCGCACCTGGGAACGCCCCAGCGACCACGCGCCGGCGTGGGTGCAGTTGTCGGGTGACTGAAACAACCAGGCCCGGCCGTTGTCGGCCGGGCCTGATGTACTGCGCTTGCGTGGGTCAGCGCACGCTTTTGCGGGTGAACAGGTTGACGATGGCCAACAGGATCACCGCGCCCAGCAGCGACAGCAGGAACGAGCGCGGGGTAATTGCTGCATTGATGCTGCCGCCGCCAAACAGGAAGCCGGCGATCATGGCCCCGATGATGCCAACCACGACATTCAGGATGATGCCTTGCTGCGCATCGCGGCGCATGATGAGGCTGGCCAGCCAACCCACGACGCCGCCAACGATCAACCAGATGATGATGCCCATGCGTGAACCTCCCTGCCTGAAGACACCGGAAGTGGTGTGGTGGTCACAGTCAACGCGCCAGGCTGTGAACGCGGCGTTGATCCTGGCCGGTGGCCGTTCAGCATGACGGACGCTGCGTTGCCGGATTGGCAGTTTGAGCCGGTCAGGGTTTGGCTGCTGCCGCATGTCCAGGGTACCCGCGGCGAGCCGCAGGCCCGCGCGCTGCTGGCCGCCGAACTGGGCTATGCGCCACAGGCATTGCCGCTGACCCGCGATGAACGCAGCCGGCCGTGGTTGATCGGCGAGTTGGCCCATTACGGTACCGGCTGGAGCCACAGTGGCGGGCATCTGCTGGTGGCGCTGGGGGAGGGCGCGCGGCTGGGCGTGGACCTGGAGCGGCAGCGCCCACGCCGGCAGATGCGCGAGGTGATCCGGCGCTTCTTCCATACCGAAGAAATCGCATGGCTCGACAGCCTGGACGATGTGCAATGCCAGCGGTGGTTCTTCCGCGTGTGGTGTGCCAAGGAAGCGTTGCTGAAAGCGCATGGCCACGGCATTTCATTCGGCCTGGAAAAGCTGCGCTTCGCCCCGGACGAGACAGGCGCGCTGCAACTGGTGTGGTGCGATCCGGGCCTGGGCGACGCCCGCCGTTGGCACCTGCACGAATGGCAGGCTACCGACGATTTCCGCGCGGCACTGGCGTGGTACCCGCTGTGATCGCCGGGTAGCCAGAGAAAAAGGCGCTATCGCTTTATCCCCTCTCCTGCTTGCGGGAGAGGGGTAGGGGTGAGGGTGCTTTTGCTGTGATCGGGACCTGAAAGATCAGAAATCAAAAGCAATAGCACCCCTCCCCAACCCTCCCCTGCGCTGCGCGCAAGGGAGGGGGCTAAAACCCACCGCACTTCTGCCCAGCCTTCCTGCGGCGTCTTCACTGCAAGGGAGCGGGCCTGAAGCCAAATCCGTGATGCCTGCGATAATCCCCGCCATGAACGACACCACTCTCCCGCCCGAAGTCGCCGGCGACCTGCGCAACGGCCTGCAGGCCATGGGCCTGGACGCCGCACTGGCCACGCCGCTGCTGGCCTACCTGGCATTGCTGGCGCGCTGGAACCGCACCTACAACCTCACCGCCATCCGCGACCCGCGCGAAATGGTCACCCGCCACCTGCTCGATTCGCTGGCGATGGTGCCGCACGTCGAGTCGGGCACCCTGGCCGACCTCGGCACCGGCCCCGGGCTGCCCGGCATCCCGCTGGCCATCGCCCACCCGCAGCTGCAGGTCACGCTGGTGGAGAGCAACGGCAAGAAAGCCCGCTTCCTGCGCGAAGCCGTGCGTCAGCTCGGCCTGGGCAATGCCCGCGTGGCCGAATCCCGCGCCGAGGCGCTGGACGAGCCTGGCGCTTTCGACAATCTCACCGCGCGTGCGATGGACACCCTGGCCGGCATCATCGAGGTCGGCGGCCACCTGCTGCGCCCCGGCGGCCAGCTTCTGGCGATGAAGGGCGTGTATCCGCACGAAGAAATCGCCCAGCTGCCGGCGGGCTGGCAGGCGCTGGAAGTGCGCCCGCTGCAGGTGCCGGGCCTGGTCGGTGACCGGCATCTGGTGGTGGTGGAGCGGCGCTGAGCGGCTGCCGCAAAGCCCCCGGCCCGGGTGCGGTTGCCGGCCTGCGAGCGAAAGGCGGCAGCCAGGCAACGGCGCCGGGTGGCCGGTCCGTCTGCCCTGGGGCAGCAGCCACCGGCTGGCGCCGGCGGGTGGCTCCGGGCCGCCCCCGGCCCACGCCGATTTCCGCCTTCGGGCCGCTGCACGCATAATGCCCAGTCCAACCCCGCCTACGAGGCTCTCCTGCATGGCTCGCATCATCGCCATCGCCAACCAGAAAGGCGGCGTCGGCAAGACCACCACGGCCGTCAATCTGGCTGCTTCCCTTGCCGCCGCACCCAAGCGTGTGCTGCTGGTCGACCTGGATTCGCAGGGCAACGCGACCATGGGCAGTGGCGTGGACAAGCGTGAAGTCGCCGCCTCCACCTGCGACCTGCTGCTGGGCGAGAACACCGCTGCCGAAGTACGGGTGCAGGCAGCCGAGGGCTATGACCTGCTGCCCGGCAACATCGACCTGACCGCGGCCGAAATCCAGCTGATGGACCAGGGCGAGCGCGAACAGCGGCTCAAGCGTGCCCTGGCGCCGATCCGCGACGAATACGACTACATCCTCATCGACTGCCCGCCGGCACTGTCGCTGCTGACGCTCAATGCGCTGGCCGCGGCCGATTCGGTGATCGTGCCGATGCAGTGCGAGTACTACGCGCTGGAAGGGCTGAGCGCGCTGGTGCAGACCATTGATGCGCTGAAGATCAACCTCAACCCGGCGCTGGAAATCGAAGGCGTGCTGCGCACCATGTTCGACGTGCGCAACAACCTGGCCAATGCCGTGTCGGCGCAGCTCACCGAATATTTCGGCGACCGCGTGTTCCGCACCATCGTGCCGCGCAACGTGCGCCTGGCCGAAGCGCCCAGCCATGGCCAGAGCATCGTCGGTTACGACCGCAGCTCACGTGGCGGCGTGGCCTACCTGGGCCTGGCCGGTGAGATCATCCGCCGCAACAACGAACGCAAGCAGGCCTCCCGGGCCATGGAGGCTGTCTGATGGCAACAGCGAAGAAGCGCGGCCTGGGCCGTGGCCTGGATGCCCTGCTGGGCCCCAAGGGTGCGGTGACGCCGGTCACCGTGGCCGCCGTGGCCGAACCGCAGCCGGGTGAAGTGCTGCGCAAGCTGCCCGTCGATCAGCTGCAGCCGGGCAAGTACCAGCCGCGCCGGGACATGGACGAAGGCAAGCTGGCCGAGCTGGCCGAGTCGATCAGGGCGCAGGGCATCATCCAGCCGATCCTGGTGCGCCAGATCGAAGGCGGCAAACACGAAATCATTGCCGGTGAACGCCGTTGGCGCGCCTCGCGCCTGGCCGGGCTGGACGAAGTGCCGGTGGTCGTGCGCGAGCTGGAAGACCGCACCGTCATCGCAATGGCGCTGATCGAGAACATCCAGCGCGAAGACCTCAACCCGCTGGAAGAAGCCGAAGCACTGGCGCGGCTGGTCAGCGAGTTCACCCTGACCCACGCCGAAGCCGCACAGGCCGTGGGCCGTTCGCGCGCCTCGGTGTCCAACCTGCTGCGTTTGATCGACCTGCCGGTTGGCGTGCGCGTGCTGCTGGAAACCCGCCGCCTGGAAATGGGCCATGCCCGCGCGCTGCTGACGCTGGCGCCGGAACTGGCCACCAAGCTGGCCGAAGAAGCCGCCGACCAGGGCTGGTCGGTGCGTGAAGTCGAACACCGCGCCCAGCAGTTTGCCGCTGGCAAGGTGCCCGGCGCGCGCAAGGCCAAGCCGTCGCCGAGCGCGCCGCAGGCCGATATTGCCTCGCTGGAAACCGAACTGTCCGAATCGCTTGGCACCAAGGTGGCGATCAACCACGGCCGTGGCGGCAAGGGCAAACTGGTCATCCACTACACCGATCTGGACACGCTGGACGGCGTGCTGGAGCGGCTTCGCACGCGTCAGCAAGGCTGACGTTCCACTTCCCCTGAGGTGCTTGCAAGTCAATGAACCCCACCAAGGTCGACCGCAACCATCTGTTGCGTCTGACCGACCTGCCGAATGTCGGGCCGGCCTGTGAGAAAGATCTGCGTCTGATTGGAATCCGTGTCCCGGCGCATCTGCGCGGGCGCGATCCCTATGACATGTATGCCCAGCTGTGTCTGAAGACCGGCGTGGTGCATGACCCCTGTGTGATCGATGTGTTCCTGTCCATCGTGCGCTTCATGGGGGGCGAGGCGCCGCAGCCGTGGTGGGCGTTCAGCAAGGAACGCAAGGAAGCCTTGGCCAGGGAAAAACCTCTCACCCTGTGGTGAGGCAGGCAGTGGTTCCGGAGACATGGCCTGCGGACTGTTCACTTCGGGCATGAATCATTGAACTGATCGGCATACGGCAACCCCGTGTTGCCGATGCTGTCGTTTGCCCGGCGGGCTGGCCGGCAGCGACGTGGATGTTGGCGTTGTATCCGTAGCGGATGAAGCGGAAGCTTGGCAGCGGAACGAAACGCGATCTGCAATTGGGCAAGCTCCGCGCGTCCGAGCGCAGCGCACACCAGGAAATTTTGATGACCATTCTCGTCACCGGCGCCGCCGGTTTCATCGGTGCCTACACCTGCCAGGCTTTGGCCGCGCGCGGTGAGCATGTGGTTGGGCTGGACAACTACAACGATTACTACGACCCGCAGCTCAAGCGCGACCGCGTTGCCGCGCTGTGCCCGCAGCTGGATGTCCGCGCGCTGGACATCACTGACCGCGACGACCTTGCGGCTTTGTTCGACGAGCTGCAGCCGACGCAGGTGATTCATCTGGCTGCGCAGGCCGGCGTGCGTTATTCGCTGGAAAATCCACACGCCTACGTCGAAAGCAACCTGGTCGGCTTCGTCAATATCCTGGAGTTGTGCCGCCATCGCGGCGTGCAGCATCTGGTGTATGCGTCCAGTAGTTCGGTGTATGGCGATTCGGCCACGCCGCCGTTCTCCGAAGACCAGCGCGTGGATCAACCGCGCTCGTTGTACGCGGCGACCAAGGCCGCCAATGAACTGATGGCGCACACCTACGCACAGTTATACGGCCTGCGCGCGACCGGCCTGCGTTTTTTCACCGTTTATGGCCCGTGGGGCCGGCCGGACATGGCACCGCTGCTGTTCTCGCGCGCGGTGCTGGCCGGGCGCAGCATCGAAGTGTTCAACGACGGCAAGATGCGCCGTGATTTCACCCATGTCTCGGACATCGTGGCCGGCATTCTCGGTGCGTTGGCACACCCCAGTGAGGCGGCCACGCCGCATCAGCTGTTCAACCTCGGCAACCACACGCCGGTGGAGCTGGAGCACTTCATCGACGTGATCGCCGCCGCTGCCGGCCGCCCTGCGCAGAAGGTCTACAAGCCGATGCAGCCGGGTGACATGGTGCAGACCATGGCCGACACATCACGCGCCAATGCCGCATTCGGCTATGCGCCCACCACGCCGATTGAAGTGGGCCTGCCGCCGGTGGTGGCATGGTGCCGTGAATACTTTGGTGCGGATGCCTGATCGTTCTTGGTTTTTTGCTTTGGCTTCAGTTTTTGTTTTGGCGTTTATTTTTTGCTCGTCATTCCCGCGCAGGCGGGAATCGCTCCCGCCTTGGCTTTTGTCTCTGCTTGAGTTCGTCCGCAAGGACGCGGCAAGGGCAAGAGCGATTCCCGCCTGCGCGGGAATGACGAGCGAATACAAAGGCAACAGCAAAGCGCAACGGCAGAAGGAAAAAGCAGAAGTACAGCAAAAGCCACAGCAGCCAAAGCCACTGCCGTGGTACCTACACGAATCAGTTCTCAGCCACTGCTGTATCGGCAGAACCAGAGACAGCTCGTGGCTGCAGCGTCTTGTCCGGCAGCGCATAACGCTGTTCGGTATACGCCCAGCTGGGCCACAACGCATGCGCCAATGCCAGCTTGGCCAAGGCCGGGTCCACAGAAGTAGGCGTCAGTGTCTCGCCGTCGCGCTGGTAGCGGAACTGTTCGGCAGGCTGTTGCGGCTGCAGGACCAGCAATTGATCCCCCTGCAGATAGCCGTGGTTGTCGCCGTATTGCATGATCGCGCGGTTGGGGTGACGCCGGGTTAGGTCCACGCCGAGCATCGGATGCGTGCTGCTGATGCCGATCAGTGACAACACGGTGGGCGGCAGATCGATCTGGCTGACGATATGTTCGTCGCGCCGCACCGGCACGCCCGGGCCAAGAATCAAGGCGGGAATATGGAAGTGCCGCACCGGCACCAGGCTGGCGCCGAACACGCGCGAATCGTGGTCGGCCACGACCAGGAACACGGTGTTTTCCCAGTAAGGCGATTGCTTGGCGCGGGCGAAGAACTGGCCCAGCGACCAGTCGGCATAGCGGGCGGTGTTTTCCACGCTGGCAGCCGGCGTGCTGGGCTGGATGCGCCCGGCCGGGTACTCCCACGGCGAATGATTGGAGACGCTGAAGGCCATGGTGAAACGCGGCTGGCCGTCGTCCTGCATCAGGCGATGGTGCAGCTCGTTGAACATGTCCTCATCGGAGGCGCCCCAGGAACCGACGAAGCCCGGCTTCACTTCAAAACGCGGCCGGTCGATCACTTCATCAAAGCCGTTGCCGAGGAAGAACGACTTCATGTTGTCGAAGTGCGCCTCGCCGCCATAGAGGAAGCGTGAGTGGTAACCGAACTCGCCGAGCAGGTCGGCCAGGGTGAAAAAGCCACTCTGGCTGCGCGGCAGTTTCAGCACGGCTTCGGCCGGGGTGGGCAGGAAGCCAGTGCTCAGTGCTTCCAGCCCGCGCACCGAACGGGTGCCGGTGGCATAGGCGCGGGCCAGCAGCCAGCCATCCCTGGCCAGGGCATCGAACTGCGGCGACAGCGGCTGCCCGCCCAGCGTGCCGATGTACTGCGCGCCCAGGCTTTCTTCAACAATCACCACCAGGTTCAGCGGTTTGGCGGGTACTGCCGTGGCCTGCTGCAGATGCAGGCTGGGGTGTTCGGGGTCGAGCATCGGGCCGTCGATGCCGGCGGCACTGCGGACCAGCTGGTGCATGTCCTGCTCGGGCATCGCGCCGTAGATCTGTGCCGCCGAGCGTTCGTTGGTCATGCCGCGAATGGCGTGGATGACGTTGTAGAGGGAGTTCAGTGGCAGCGTGTTGACCATTGCATCGTCGCTGAAGGCCACCTTCGACGCGTTCAACGGGCGGTGCTCCAGCGTGCCGCGCGCGGCCAGGAACAGCACCACAAACGCGACGGCCGTGACCACCACCCGCAGCCACGGTTTCGGTGACACCGCATCACGTTGCGCCCGCAGCCAGCGGAACCCGGCCCAGCCCAGCAGCGCCATCGCCAGCGTCGCCAGCAGCAGCACGCCCTTGTAGCCGTGCCACAGCATCGCCGACACCTCCTGCGGGCTGTTGAGGTATTCCACGTACAGCCGGTTCGGGCGGGTGTCGTATTCCAGGAGGAACTGCGGCGTGGACACTTCCAGCAGCACGAACAACAGCCACCACAGCCGGTACCACCAGCCGGTGATGCGGGTGGGCCAGTGCCGGTGGCCAAGCCAGGGCGACAACAGCGCCGGCACCGCGCAGACCATGGCCAGCAGGCTCAGGTCGATACGCCAGCCGCCGAGCAGGACCGGCCACAGGCCGCCGGCCGCTTCCACGCGCGGCCACAGCCATAACGACAGCGCCACGCGGCACAGGGTCAGAAAAACGAGGGTGAGCAGCAGGAAACGCCAAGTGAGCTTGCGCAAGGTTTGATTCCAGTCGGGGTGGCAGAACACGCCGTGTGGCCTGCCATCGCCGCCTGCGCAGGTGGGGGCGCGGTGGTGACTGTCATGGGCGTCGCATGACGCGAAAATCTTAACCTGAATAGGGGGCGGGATGGCAATGCGCAATGGGCAGTGAGAAGCCCCTCCGCAGCCAGCGGAAGATGGCCGTGCTTCAAGCCCCTCTCCCCATGCGGGAGAGGGGTTGGGGAGAGGGCGCTCTTAAAACACATGGAACAAAAGCACCCCTCATCCGCCCTCCGGGCACCTTCTCCCGCAGGCGGGAGAAGGGAGTGTTTCAAGCATCTCTGCAGCCTGCGGAAGAAGTCAGTGCTTCCTTCAAGCCCCTCTCCCGTTCACGGGAGAGGGGTTGGGGTGAGGGGGCTCTTAAGGCATATGGAGCAAAAGCACCCCTCATCCGCCCTCCGGGCACCTTCTCCCGCAGGCGGGAGAAGGGAGTACTTCATCACCATGTGCCCGACGCGCCCGACGCGCCCAATCCACAAGCATCAAAACGCCCGTCGGCCCGTCACCCCCGCCTTGCACATGTTTCTGACATCACGCCCGGTAGCCTTGCTGCGCTGTCGTACCCAGCGTCGGGGCCGGTGCATCGCCTGCACTGCCTCGGCATCCATACCCCCCGTGGAGCTGGACACTTCATCGACGTGATCACCGCAGCAGCCGGGTGACATGGCGCAAGCTGTGCCAGTCTCCAGCAGGGCGCGGGTCGTTTCGATCCGAGTGGACCTTTGCCATCCAAGGTTGTGGATTGGCGCCTCAGCAGCGTTCAATCACGCGCCTGAAATCACGTTCCGCTAGGTTGTGCTCAGGAATTGCGCGGTTCTTTTCCCCCTGCACTGCAAACGGATCCAGCGATGAACCAACCCATCCTTTCGGTGGTTGTTCCTGTCTTCAACGAGCGCGACAACGTCACGCCGCTGGTCAATGAAATCACCGCCGCATTGCGCGGGCGGTTGCCGTTCGAGATCGTCTATGTGGACGACAATTCCCGCGATGACACCCTGCAGGTGCTGCAGTCGCTGAAGGCTTCCAACCCGGAGCTGCGGGTACTGCATCACGTGCAGCAGAGCGGCCAGAGCACGGCCGTACGCACCGGCGTGAAAGCGGCCCTTGCACCGTGGATCGCCACGCTCGATGGCGATGGCCAGAATGACCCGGCCGACATCCCCAAGCTGCTGGCCGCGCGCGATACCGCCGAGGCGGCGGTCAAGCTGTTTGCCGGCTGGCGCGTCAACCGCCAGGACAGCGGCTCCAAGCGCTGGGCCAGCAAATGGGCCAATGCCATCCGTGCCCGCATGCTGCGCGATGACACGCCCGATACCGGCTGCGGCATCAAGCTGTTCGAGCGCGCGGCGTTCATGGACCTGCCGTACTTCGACCACATGCATCGCTACCTGCCGGCATTGATGCAGCGTGCCGGCTGGAAGACGGTGAGCGTGCCGGTCAATCATCGCCATCGCACCGCCGGCGTGTCCAAGTACAACAACCTGGGCCGCGCGCTGGTCGGCATCCGCGACCTGCGTGGCGTGGCCTGGTTGATCGTCCGCAGCAAGCGCACGGCGGTGGAGGAGGTCTGAGCATGGATTTCATGAACCAACCGCTGGCGTGGCTGGAGTGGACCGGCGTGCACATGTCGCCGTGGAAGCTGATTGGCCTGACCGGCGCGTTGATGTTCGGCGGCCGCTGGCTGGTGCAGTTCGTGGCCTCGCGCCGTGCCGGCAAGCCGGTGATCCCGCGGCTGTTCTGGTACATGAGCGTGCTGGGCAGTCTGATGACGCTGAGCTACTTCCTCTTTTCCGCCAAGCAGGACGCGGTGGGCGTGATCCAGAACCTGTTCCCGGCGTTCACCGCGTTGTACAGCCTGCGCCTGGACATCCGGCACCGTGGCTGGAAGCGCGACAAGGCCACCTACTGAGCTGGCACGAATCCGGCGGATTTGCCGCCCGATTCGGTCTAGGTTGGCCAACGGGTTCAATGCGATGATCGGGATGAATGTCATTCATCCGGGGAACCCTGATCGTGAAATCGTCGTTGAACGCTGCGCTGCTGCTCGCTCTTGGCTTGGCTTCCACTCCCGCGTTTGCTGCCAAACCGGCAGCACCGGCCACCCTGGCGGTACAGAACGCCGATGCGCAGTTCAAGGCGATCTACGAAAAGGAATGGGCCTGGCGCCAGGCCGGCGGCGGTGAAGCCAGCGAGGACAGTGATGCCCCGGCCAATGCCACCCAGCTGCCGGACGTCAGCGCGCAGGCGCACCAGACGCGGCTGAAGGTATGGGACGAGGTGCTGGTGCAGCTTGAAGCCATCGACCCGAAGGCGTTGTCGGCCGAAAGTCAGATCAACTACGCCATCTACAAATACCAGGTCGAGAACCTGGCCGACGAAGTGCGCCAGCGCACGTACGAGATGCCATTCAACTCGGATTCCTCGTTCTGGTCGAACCTGAGTTTCATGGCCCGGCGCGAGATGAAGACCGCGCAGGACTACCGCAACTACATCGCGCGTTTGAACGATGTGCCGCGCTACTTTGACCAGCAGATGGTCAACATGCGTGCCGGCCTGGAGCGTGGTTTCAGCGTGCCGCGTGCGGTGCTGGAAGGCCGCGATGTTTCCATTTCGACCGTGGCCGAACTGAAAGACCCGACCGAGTCACCGCTGTACGAGCCGCTGAAGAAGCTGCCGTCCAGCATTCCTGCCGCCGAGCAGCAGCAGCTGCAGGCCGATGCGCGGCAGGCCATCAGCGGCAGCGTGGTGCCGGCCTTCGGCAAGCTGCTGACCTTCTACCGCGAAGAATACGTGCCGAAGTCGCGCACGACGCTGGCGGCGGAGAAGATGCCCGGCGGCAAGGCGTTCTACCAGCAGCAGATCCGCGAATACACCACGCTGGACATGAGCCCGCAGGAGATCCACGCCGTGGGCCTGAGCGAGGTCAACCGCATCCAGCAGGAAATGAACGCCATCATCGACAAGGTGGGGTTCAAGGGTAAGAGCGAGCAGACCCGTTTTGCCGACTTCCTCCATTTCCTGCGTACCGACCCGCAGTTCTACGCCAAGACCCCGGATGAACTGCTGTGGCGCGCGGCATGGATCTCCAAGCGCGTGGATGGCGTGATCGGCAAGTACATGACCCTGCCGCGCGCGCGCTTCACCATCGTGCCGGTGCCGCCGGACATCGCCCCGTTCTGGACCGCCGGCCGTGGCGGCATGGGCACTTACTGGCTCAACACCTACAACCTGCCGGCGCGCCCGCTGTACAACTTGCCGGCACTGACCCTGCACGAGTCCGACCCGGGCCACGCACTGCAGGGCGCACTTGCCGCCGAGCAGGGCGAGCAGCCGGATTTCCGTCGCTACAACTACATCTCCGCCTACGGCGAGGGCTGGGGCCTGTACACCGAAAAGCTCGGTGTGGAGATGGGCATCTACCAGACGCCGTATGAAGATTTCGGCCGCCTGACCTACGAAATGTGGCGCGCCGCGCGCCTGGTGATCGACACCGGCGTGCACCACTACGGCTGGACCCGCGAGCAGGGCATCGCCTACCTGCGCGACCACACCGCCTTGAGCGAGCACGAAGTCACCACCGAAGTGGACCGCTACATTTCCTGGCCGGCGCAGGCACTGAGCTACAAGCTGGGCGAGATCACCATCGTCAAACTACGCGCGCAGGCCGAAAAGGAACTGGGCGACAAGTTCGACATCAAGGGCTTCCACGACACCGTGCTCAAGCTCGGCTCGGTACCGCTGCCGGTGCTGGAGCAGCAGGTCAAGGCGTATATCGAGCAGCGCAAGAGCGCGAAGTAAGCGGGATAGGTAAACGCGCCCCCTCTCCCCAACCCCTCTCCCGCGAAGGGGAGAGGGGCTTAAATCCGCCGCGAGTGCACGCATTGTTTGCGACCGCAGCTTTGGAGCCCCTCTCCCCTTCGCGGGAGAGGGGTTGGGGAGAGGGGGGAAAGCCCCTGCGATTGTGTAACCCCAACCACACCCGCTAGGCTGCGCACCATGCTGCGTTCCCTGCGCCCCCGCCGCGTCCAACTGCTGCGCCTGCTGATGCTGGCGTTGGTGGGCATTGGCGTGTTCGGTACGTCGCTGGCCTCGGCATTGACCGATATCCACATGCTGGCGCATACGGATATCGGTGTTGGCGTGCATGAACACGATGACGCCGCCCTGGCGGTCGCGCCCGACGCCGAGGACGCTGCCAACGCCTTGCTGCATGCACTGGTGCATTGCGTGGACTGCAACGGTCACGGCGGTGTGTTGCCGTTGTTCGTGCCGGTCTGGCAGCTGTCGCCAGCGCCTGTCCAGCACGCCCGCGTCGCGCTGACGCCGCAGCTGGCCTCGCAGCCTCCTGAGAGCCTGTTCCGCCCCCCGATAGCCGTCTGACGTCCCGGCCACTGGCCGCTTGCCCACGTCTGTACCTGCTATCTGGAGATTCCCCATGTGGATGCGCCTGGCGGCGATTGCCGCCGTTGCGCTGGTTCCGCGCGTGCATGCGCTCGAACCGGCGCCCGCTGTACCGTTGACCCTGGATGCGGCCGTTGCCCGCGTCGCCCTTGATCACCCCGACCTGCGTCTGCTCGATGCACAGCGCCCGGTGCTGGAAGCCCGCCGTGACGCGGCCGTACTGCGGCCGCCGATGGAAGTGGGGGTCGAAGTGGAAAACCTGCTCGGCAGCGGCGATGCGCGCGGTGTGCAGGGCGCCGAAGCCACGGTGAGCCTGTCCGGCGTGCTGGAGCGCGGCGGCAAGCTGGATGCGCGCCGCCTGCTGGCCCAGGCTGGCATCGACGCGCTGGCACCGCAGCGCGCCACCGCGCGTCTGGATGTGTTGGCCGAAACCGCGCGTCGCTACCTGGAGGTGGCCCGCGCGCAGTCCGCGCTGGATATCGCCATGACCGACATCGAGCAGCGGCGCCGCGCGGTGAACGCTGCACGCCAGCGTCTGCAGGCCGGCGCGTCGCCGGAATCGGTGTTTTTCACCGCGCAGGCAATGCTGGCCCAGGCCGAACTGGACCGCGACCGCGCCACCCAGGAAGCGGATTCGGCGCGCTTGTCGCTGGCGGCCCTGTGGGGTGCACGCCAGGCCAACTTCACCGCCGTCACCGGCAATGCACTGCAGATGCCGGCGATGCGCCCGTTCGAGCTGCTGGCCGACGAACTGCAGCGTGCGCCGGAGCTGGCCGAACTACTTGGCGAACAGCGCATCCGCGAGGCACAGCTGCAACTGGCGCGCACCGCATCAAAGCCCGATTGGAACTGGCAGGTCGGCGTGCGCAACAGCCGCGCTGACAACGCCACCTCGATGGTCGCAGGCTTCAGCATTCCGCTGGGCAGTGCCCGCCGCGCCGCGCCGGAAATCCGTGAGGCCGAAGCCAACCTGGCCCTGGTGCCGTATGAGCGGCAGGCCCGCCAGCAGCAGCTTTACGCCATGCTGGCCGAAGCGCATGGCCGCTATGCCGGCGCACGGCTGGAAGTGGAGCGCATGAACCGCGATGTGCTGCCGCAGCTGCGCAAGGCCGAACGCGCCGCCGAGCAGGCCTGGCGCGCCGGTGCCGCCAGCTACATGGAATGGGCGCAGCTGCAGGCCATGCGCATCGAAGCGCGCCAGCGGCAGCTGGATTCGGCCATTGCCGCACACACCGCCCTGATTGAAATCCAGCGTCTTACCGGCCAGTCGATGGTCGCTGCAGACGCCACCGTTGCCGTGGAGAACGCACGATGAGCCGCACCCATTTCACCGCCCTTTTTGCCCTGCTGCTGACCCTGACGCTGAGCGCATGCGGGGGCGACAAGCCGGAGGCTGCGGCCCCGCAGAAGGGAGAAGCCGGGCACGGCGAAGCCGGCCACGAGGAAGACGGTCACGCACACGAAGAAGGCGAGGGCGAGACCGACAGCACCATCATCAAGGCTGCGATGGCCGCGCAGGCCGGTATCGTCAGCGCCCCGGTGCAGGCCGGCACCATCGCCGACGAGCACGAAGTGCAGGGCCTGCTGACGCCGGTGGATGGCCGCGTCGCACAGGTGATGGCGCGCTTCCCCGGGCCGATCCGCGCCCTGCGTGCGAACGTCGGCGACCGCGTGAGTGCCGGCCAGTCGCTGGCCAGCATCGACAGCAACCTGAGCCTGACCACCTACAGCATCAGCGCGCCGATCAGCGGCGTGGTGCTGTCGCGGCAGGCGCAGGTGGGCGCGGTGGCCGGCGAAGGCACCGCGTTGTTCGAGATTGGTGACCTGTCCGAGTTGTGGGTGGACCTGCATATCTTTGGCGCCGACACCCAGCACATCACTGCCGGCGTGCCGGTCACCATCACCCGCATGACCGATGGCGTCAGCCAGGGCACCACCCTGGAACGTGTGCTGCCGGGCACCGCCACCGCCAGCCAGAGCACCGTGGCGCGTGCCAGCGTGCGCAATGAAGACGGCCTGTGGCGCCCGGGCGCGGCGGTCACCGCGCGCATTGTCGTGGCGATGCAGCCGGCTGAAAAAGTCGTGCCGCTGTCGGCGTTGCAGACGCTGGAAGGCCGCGACGTGGTGTTCGTGCGTGACGGCGAAACCTATACCGCGCGGCCGGTGACGCTGGGCGCACGTGATGCCACCAGGGTCGAAGTCAAAGCCGGGCTTGAACTGGGCGAACAGGTTGTCGTTGAGCAGAGCTATGTGATCAAGGCCGACATCGGCAAGGCGGGAGCGGCCCATGAACATTGACCGCCACTGCCTTGTACACGGAGGGCCACGCCATGCTTGAGCGCATCATTCGCGCGGCCATCGCGCACCGCTGGCTGATGATGGCGCTGACGGTGGCCTTGATCGCCATCGGCAGCTGGAGCTTCACCCGCCTGTCCATCGATGCCACGCCTGACATCACCAACGTACAGGTGCAGATCAACACCGCGGCCGAAGGTTATTCGCCACTGGAATCGGAACAGCGCATCACCTACCCGGTGGAAACGGTGATGGCCGGCCTGCCCAAGCTTGAGCAGGTGCGTTCGCTGTCGCGTTACGGGTTGTCGCAGGTGACGGTGGTGTTCAAGGACGGCACCGATCTGTATTTCGCCCGCCAGCAGGTGGCCGAACGCCTGCAGCAGGTGAAGTCGCAATTGCCCGAAGGGCTCGATCCGCAGCTGGGGCCGATTGCCACCGGCCTGAGCGAGATCTTCATGTACACCATCGACGCCGATCCCAAGGCGCGCAAGGCCGATGGCACGCCGTATACCGCCACCGACCTGCGCACGCTGCAGGACTGGGTGGTGCGGCCGCAGCTGCGCAATGTGCCCGGCGTGACCGAGGTCAACACGATTGGTGGTTACCAGCGGCAGATCCACATCACCCCGGACCCTGCAAAATTGCGGGCGCTGGGCTTCACCCTGGATGATGTTGCCGAAGCGGTGGAAGGCAACAACCAGAACGTTGGCGCCGGTTACATCGAGCGCAACGGCCAGCAGTTCCTGGTGCGCGTGCCCGGGCAGGTGGCCGGGCTGGAAGAGATCGGCAACATCGTGCTTGCGCGTCGTGAGGGGGTGCCGATCCATGTGCATGACGTGGCAAGCGTGGCCGAAGGCCCGGAGCTGCGCAGCGGCGCGGCCACCCAGAACGGCCACGAAGTGGTGATGGGCACGGTGGTGATGCTGGTCGGTGCCAACAGCCGCGATGTGGCGCAGGCGGCAGCGGCCAAACTGGAGCAGGCACAGCGCAGCCTGCCCGAAGGCGTCACCGTTACCGCCAGTTACGACCGCACCGCGCTGGTGGACCGCACCATCCAGACCGTCGCCAAGAACTTGCTGGAAGGCGCGTTGCTGGTGATCGTGGTGTTGTTCCTGCTGCTGGGCAATTTCCGCGCGGCGCTGATTACCGCGGCGGTGATTCCGCTGGCGATGTTGTTCACGCTCACCGGCATGGCACGCGGTGGCGTGTCGGCCAACTTGATGAGCCTGGGCGCACTGGATTTCGGCCTGATTGTCGATGGCGCGGTGATCATCATCGAGAACTGCCTGCGCCGCTTCGGCGAACGCACGCATGCACTGGGCCGGGCGATGACGCTGGAAGAGCGCTTTGCCGAAACCGCCAGCGCCACCGCCGAGGTCATCCGTCCCAGCCTGTTCGGCCTGGGCATCATCACCGCGGTGTATTTGCCGATCTTTGCCCTCACCGGCGTGGAAGGAAAAATGTTCCACCCGATGGCCATCACCGTGGTGCTGGCGCTGACCGGCGCGATGGTGCTGGCGCTGACCTTCGTACCGGCGGCGATTGCGTTGTTTCTCGGTGGACGCGTGCAGGAGAAGGAAAACCGCTTGATGGCGTGGTTGCGGCGTCGCTACGAGCCGCTGCTTGATGCAGTGCTGCGGCGTGGCCGCTGGGCCGTGGCCGGCGCCGCATTGTTGGTGGTGGTGTGCGGCGTGCTGGCCACGCGCCTGGGCAGCGAGTTCGTGCCCAACCTGGACGAAGGCGACGTGGCGATGCACGCCATGCGCATTCCTGGCACCAGCTTGACCCAGTCGGTGACGATGCAGACGCAGGTGGAAGCGCGCCTGCTGCAGTTCGCCGAGGTGGACAAGGTGTTCTCCAAGATCGGCACGCCGGAAGTCGCTTCCGATCCGATGCCGCCCTCGGTCGCCGACACCTTCATCATGATGAAGCCACGCAAGCAGTGGCCCGACCCACGCAAGCCGCGCGCACAGCTGTTGGCCGAGCTCGAAACCGCGGTGGAAGAACTGCCGGGCAACAACTACGAGTTCACCCAGCCGATTCAGATGCGCATGAACGAGCTGATCTCCGGTGTGCGTGCCGACGTGGCAGTGATGCTGTTCGGCGACGACATGGAAACGCTGGCGCAGGTGGGCCAGCGCATCGCCGAGGTCGCAACCAAGGTGCCCGGTGCGGCGGATGTGCGGCTGGAGGAAACCAGCGGCCTGCCGCTGCTGACCATCACCCCGGATCGCAGGGCCTTGGCCGGCTACGGACTCAACCCCGGGCAACTGCAATCCACCGTTTCCACCGCGGTCGGCGGGCGCGTGGCGGGGCAGTTGTTCGAGGGTGATCGACGTTTCGACATCGTCGTGCGCCTGCCGGAAAAACTGCGCCAGGATCCAGCGGCCTTGGCTGATCTGCCGGTGTCACTGGAGCCGGCATTGGCGCAGGACAACGCCGATGAATCCAGCCGCGCCGGTGGCTGGCGCAGCGGTGACGCCCGCACCGTGCCGCTGCGCGAACTGGCCCGCATTGAATCCAGCGAAGGGCCCAACCAGATCAACCGCGACAACGGCAAGCGCCGCATCGTGGTCACCGCCAACGTGCGTGACCGCGACCTGGGCAGTTTTGTCGCCGAGCTGCAGAACGCGGTGGATACCCAGGTGGATGTGCCGGCTGGTTACTGGGTGGAATACGGCGGTAGCTTCGAGCAGCTGATCTCGGCCAGCCAGCGTTTGGCGGTGGTGGTGCCGGTGACCCTGGTGCTGATCTTCGCGATGCTGTTCTGGGCATTCGGCTCGGGCAGGGATGCGGCCATTGTGTTCAGTGGTGTGCCGTTGGCCCTTACCGGGGGCGTGTTGGCGTTGGCATTGCGCGGCATCCCGTTGTCGATCTCGGCCGGCGTGGGTTTCATTGCCTTGTCCGGCGTGGCGGTGCTCAACGGCCTGGTGATGATCAGCTTCGTGCGGCACCTGCGCGAGGCCGGGCGGCCGTTGAACGAAGCCGTCCGCGAAGGTGCGCTGGGCCGCCTGCGTCCGGTGCTGATGACCGCACTGGTCGCCTCGCTGGGCTTCGTACCGATGGCCTTCAACGTCGGCGCCGGCTCGGAAGTACAGCGGCCACTGGCCACGGTGGTGATTGGCGGCATCGTTTCCTCCACGCTGCTCACCCTGCTGGTGCTGCCGGTGTTGTACCGCTGGCTGCACCGGAATGGAAAGTAGCGCCTGCTTGGCCTTGGCCTTGGCCTTGGCTTTGGCTTTGGCTTTGGCTTGAAGCTCTTGCTTCGCTTGGCTTGAAGCCCCTCTCCCGTTCACGGGAGAGGGGTTGGGGTGAGGGCGGCTTTTCGCTGGTAGGGCCCTTGCCGAGCATGGCTCGGCACTACCGTTTTAGCCCCTCTCCTGATTACGGGTGCTGGGGTTGGGGTGAAGGCAAGCTTTTGCCTCCGCTGTTGCTTCACTTATCTCTACAGGTCCGCGCACATCAGCGCGATAATCCAGCAGAACTTTCCTGCGGAACCCCGATGAGCGACTGCTGCGGCTGCGGTAAAACCCTGGAAGTCGAGCGCATGCAGGCGCGGCAGCGGCGCGTGCTGTACCAGGTGTTGACGATCAACCTGCTTACCTTCGTGATGATGATGCTCGCTGCCTGGCACAGCGGCTCGGCCTCGTTGTTGTCCGGCAGCCTGGACAACCTCGGCGACGCATTGACCTATGCATTGAGCATTGCGGTGGTCGGCGCCAGCCTTGCCGCCAAGGCGCGGGTGGCGTTGCTCAAGGCGCTGTTCATCCTGTGCGCGGCCATTGCCGTGGCAGTGGGCATTGGCTGGAAACTGGCGCATCCACATCTGCCGCTGTTCGAGAGCATGGGCGTGGCCGCGCTGTTGAACCTGGCCGCCAACCTGCTGTGCCTGCGCCTGCTGTGGCCGTACCGGCAGGGCGACATCAACCTGGCTTCGGCATGGGCGTGTTCGCTGAATGACGTGTACGAAGGCGGCGCGGTGATTCTTGCAGCATTGGCGGTGTGGGCATTTGGCGCCGGCTGGCCGGACCTGCTGATCGCGGTGGCCTTGCTGCTGCTGTTCCTGCGCTCGGCCTGGAAGGTGGCACGCGCGGCCTGGCGTGAACTACAGACGACCAGGCGCCTGGGCGTCGGTTAGCAGCGCCATTTCAGCGGGCTGCGTGACTTCCAGCGCCTCAATCGCGCAGCTGCCATGCTTCATGTTCTTGATGGGCGCGTGCCGGGCGGAGGCTTGTGAGGCTGGTCTAACGCTATTTGCTGCGCTGCTTTTCAGCGCAGCAGCGCTTCGATTTCCCGCACGGCATTGGCTACGCCGTCTTCGTTTGCCATCTGCCCGCCCAGTGCGGCGGCGCGGTTGCGGGTGTCCTGCTGGTCGGCAAAGGCCAGGGCGCTGGCGAGGTGGCCATGGTCCAGCCGTTTGGCTGACAAGGCCGGCGGCGCGACGCCCAATCTGTGCAGCTGCTCGGCCCAGAAAAACTGATCCGCGGCGAAGGGCATCACCAGCGAGGGAACACCGGCACGGCAGGCCGAATGCGTGGTGCCGCTGCCGCCGTGGTGGATGACCATCGCGGTGCGCGGAAACAGGGCTTCATGCGGTGTGGCGCCGATGATGTGCACCGTGTCCGGCAACGACAGCGAAGGGCGTCCGGCCCAGCCAGGGAACAGCAGCACGCGGCGTCCGTCCAACGCTTTCAGCAGGGCGGCCAATACCGCATCACGGTCAAATCCGACCATGCTGCCGAAGCCCAGATAAACCGGCCGCTCGCCGGCATCGAGAAACGCCTCCAGTGCCGGTGGCGGCGACCAGGCCTGTGCCTGCGGTGCGCGCCATTGGCCGCAGACATGGTGGTTGCCTGGCCAGTCCGAAGGCGCGGGCAGCAGGCTGGGCGAGATGCCATAGAGCATCGGCACATCGCGCCATAGCGCGCGCCGTGGTGGCATGCCCAGCACCGTCATCCGAGCCTGGTTGAGTGGCCGCCGGAACTGCTTCCAGATCAACTGGTTCACCAGCACATGACTCAGCCGGTTGAGCGGGCGCGGCACGCGTCGCGGCGGCAGGAACGGCGAGGCGAATGCACGCGTTGGCGTGATCGGGATCATTCCGGTGCCGATCACAGGCAGACGCCGGTGTTCCGCCACGCTCATGCCGATGAACGCTGCCAGGCCGCCACTGAGAATGGCATCGCAGCCCTCTGCGGCGGCATCGGCCTGGCGCATCCAGCTGGCGGTATGGCGCAGGGCAATACCGGCCAGGCCGGTGGTCGCGGCCTGCACCCCGCTGCCGCCGCCGAGCAGCGCCATCACTTCGGCTTGAATGTCGCCTTCCAGAGCCTGATGTGGCACGCCCAGCATTCGCGCGCTGTCCAGGGTGCCGGCATCGGCCAGCAGGGTGACCTCGTGGCCGGCGTCAATCAGGCCGCGGCACAGCATCGTCAATGGGCGCGTGTCGCCCTCGGTGCCATACGTCAGGGCAAGCAGCTTCATTGTTGGTCTCCGCAGGCGCAGCCATGCAGGAACAGTGCGGTGGCCGCATGGAATTCCGCACGCAGGTCGCCTTCGGCTTCGCCCAGCCAGCGCATCAGCGCCCCCAGGTACAGGTAGTGGAACTGGGTGGCCAGTTGCCGGGCGTCGTGGCCCGGGGCGATCTCGCCAAGCGCCTGGCTGTTGCTGATCAAGTGTGCGTAGTAGGCGATCAAGCCGTCGTCCTGCGTGGCCGCTTCCGGCCCGGTGCGCAGGTCGAGGAAGCGGGCGCGCAGATAGGGCGCAAGCACGCCGCGGTGGTCGCTGCACCACCTTGCCGAGAGATCCAGCAACGCGGTGATGCCATGGCTGAAGCCGGCGCGGGTGTCGGCCGCGCCGGCCAGCGCTTGAAGATCCTGCGCCAGTTGCTGGTGAACCCAGGCCACCAGCAGTGCTTCCTTGGAAGGAAAGTGGTTGTACAGCGTGCCGCGGGCGACATCCGCAGCCGCGGCAATCTGTTCCATGGTCACGGCGTCATAGCCGTCACGCGCGAAAAGCGTCCCCGCCAGAACGGGCAGGGTTGCCAGCCGGGCCTGGCGGTTACGGCTGCGGCGTGTGGGGGAGGCGAGCGAAGGCATGGCGGGGTGTTATTTGAACTGAGTACATATTTGTACGCTGTTCAAATATCTTTGCAAGCGGTGCCTCCGGCGGCGATGGCCGCCCTGGCAACTTGCGGAAACAGTCCAAGGCCAGCATAATTGCCGGCTCGCTGTGTCCGGGAACCCCCGGATTGGTGGTCGGGAACACGTCATTCGCCCGCCCTTGTCAGCGTAACCCTTTGATTCCCATGACGTGTGGCGGGTAACCGCCGGGGCCGCCGTCTTCCTGGCTAAGGAAGTCATCAACATTACCGAGGTGCGCAATGTCCCGCGTATGCCAAGTTTCCGGCAAGCGAGTGCAGACGGGTAACAACGTCTCGCACGCCAACAACAAGACCCGTCGTCGTTTCCTGCCCAACCTGCACGAGCGCCGCTTCTGGGTGGCCAGCGAGAATCGCTGGGTCAAGCTTCGTGTTTCCGCGCATGCACTGCGCACCATCGACAAGAACGGCATCGATTCCGTTCTGGCTGAGCTGCGTGCCCGCGGCGAAAAGGTCTGAGGAGTAAACGATCATGGCAGGTAAGCGCGATAAGGTCCGTATGATTTCTTCGGCCGGCACTGGCCACTTCTACACGACCGACAAGAACAAGAAGAACACCCCGGCGAAGATGGAATTCCTGAAGTACGACCCGGTGGTCCGTAAGCACGTTCTGTACAAGGAAGGCAAGATCAAGTAATCCCCGCGGATTACCTGGTTTACCGTTCCAAGCAAAACCCGCCGAAAGGCGGGTTTTGTGTTTCAGCCGTGTGAAAAAGCAGCGGCGCATCGCCCATGAGCACATGCAGCCGGGGCATCAGCTGATTACGTGGCATCGCCTACAATCGGGCCAATGAGCGTGATTGATACTTCCAGGCCGTGTGATGTGGCCATCATCGGCGGCGGTGCCGCCGGCGTCCTTGCTGCCATCGGCGTGCTGCGTGGCGCGCAGCAGGCGTTGCGTGTGCTGGTCCTGGAGCCGTCGCTGCCATTGGCGCGGGGTGTGGCCTATGCCACCGTCTATCCCGAGCATCTGCTCAATGTGCCGGCCGGCAAGATGGGCGGCTTCCCGGACCAGGTCGAGGATTTTCTCGATTACGTGCTGGAAGTACAGGCCTTCCCCGGCGTTGATCGCGACACGCTGGCAACGCAGTTCGTGCCGCGCAGCCACTTTGCCAACTACCTGCGCCAGCGCCTGCAGCAGGCGGTGCAGGCCAGCCCTGCACAACTGGAGATCCGTGCCGAGCGTGTGCAGGCACTGGAACGTGACGCTGCCGGTTTCCGGCTGACCCTGGCTTCGGGCCAGCAAGTACAGGCGCAGCGCGTGGTGCTGGCGTCGGGCAATGCGCTGCGGCCGTTGCCCGCACGTGGCGCCGGCACGCTGCCGGACGGCCGGCGCGTGGAAGCCTGGGATTTCGATTCGGTGCATGGCATCGCCGCCAATGCCGATGTGGCCATTGTTGGCTCCGGCCTGAGCATGGCCGACACCGTGGTGTCGCTGCGGGCCATCGGTCATCGCGGGCGTATCCATGTGTTGTCGCGCCACGCACTGTTGCCGCTGCCGCATGCCAAGGGCCCCACCGCCGACTACGACCCCGCGCCGCTGTTGCAGATGAACCTGCGCCAGCGCCTGCATGCGCTGCGCCGGCATGCGGCCGACGCGGCCGAGCGTGGCATTCCGTGGCAGAACGTGATGGAGCGCATCCGCCCGATGGGGCAGGCGCTGTGGCAGACGCTGTCCTTTGACGACCAGCGCCGCTTCCTGCGGCATGTGGTGCGTTACTGGGATGTGCATCGCCACCGCATCGCAGCGCCGGTACATGCGCAGTTGATGGAGCTGCAGCAACAAGGGCAGCTGCAGTTGCACCGTGGCCGCCTGGAAACCGCCTTTGCCGATGGCGCCTGCGTACAGCTCACCGCCTTCGACAAACGCCGTCATCCGTTCCAACTGGACGTGCAGTACGTCATCAACGCCACCGGCGTGGAGATGCGTGCGCAGGCCATGCGCAATGCCTTGCTGCAGCAGTTGCTGGGCAGTGGCCTGGCCCGCCCGGGCCCGCATGGCATCGGCATCGACAGCGCCGCCGATGGCAGCCTGATTGACGCAGACGGCAATACCGAGCCGCGCGTGCAGGTGCTGGGCAGCCTGCGCATTGGCTGCCTGTGGGAAAGCCTGGCCATTCCGGAGTTGCGCGGGCAGGCCGCACAGGCGGCACAGGCACTGCTGCGCTGAGCGGCCCAGCCTTCAGTGGGCCGGTATAGTGCCGGCACCAAGCCTCAAGGAGAGCGGGATAGATGGAGCGGAATATCGAGACGCGCGGCACGGTGATCGGCCGGCAACCCCGGCATTGGTTGCTGGCTGCCGGCGTGGTGTTGCTGCTCGGCGGCTGCGCGTCGTTGTTTGATGGTGGCGCCCAGCGGCGCGGTGTTTCCAGCAGCGTGGTGGATTACCTGTATCCGCCCGGCCAGAAGTTCGAGCCGGCCACCGAGGCCGAAGTGCCGCAGGTGCGGCTGCCGGCGCGCGTGGGCCTGGTGTTCGTGCCTTCGCCCAATGATCCGGTGGGGGTGAGTGCCGCCGAGCGCAGTGTGCTGCTGGAAAAAGTGCGCACAACCTTCCGCGCGCAACCGTTCATCGAGCGCATCGAAGTGATCCCGGACGGCTACCTGCGTCCACGCGGTGGCTTCGACAACCTGGAGCAGGTCGCGCGCATGTACAGCGTGGACCTGGTGGCGCTGGTGTCCTACGACCAGATCATCCGCACCGACCAGAACGCAGCTTCGTTCCTGTACTGGACGCTGGTGGGTGCCTATACCATCCGCGGCAACAGCAACCAGGTCAGTACCTTCGTCGATACGTCGGTGTTTGACGTGAAGACACGCACGCTGTTGTTCCGCGCACCGGGCACGGACCAGCGTGATGGCGGCTCGACCGCCGTGCGCGTGGATGAAACCCAGCAGCGCCTGGCGGGCGAGAGCTTCGATGTGGCGATGACCGGCATGACCGGCAACCTGGACAAGGCCATCGCCGATTTCGCCGTGCGTGTGCGCGAGGAAGGCCAGGTCAAGCTGGTGGATCGCCGCTCCGGTGGCGAATGGCGTCGTGGCGGTGGCGGGAGTACGCAGTGGTGGGAACTGGCCTTGCTGCTGGTTGGCGCCGGCCTGCTGCTGCGCCGTCGCTGATCCTGCTGTTGGCGGCACTGGCCAGCGCGGCTGCATTGCGCTGGCCGGCGCTGGCCGACGTGATGGTGCTGGACCGTGCTCTTGTTGCACACGGGCAGTGGTGGCGGCTGTGGAGCGGCCATCTGCTGCACCTGGATTGGACGCACGCGCTGCTGAACCTGGCGGCGCTTGCGGTGATCGTGCTGTTGGCCGCGCGCCAACGCATGCTGGGTGAGCTGGCGGCTGCGGCACTGCTGGGCATGCCGCTGTTGTCACTGGGGCTGCTGTGGCTGGACCCGGCGCTGGAATGGTATGCCGGGCTGTCCGGTCTGCTGCACGGTCTGCTGGTGATCGTACTGGTACGCCGCGGTGGCCGCTTGGCGTGGCTGTTGCTGGGGCTGGTGGCACTCAAGCTGTTTTACGAATGGCGCTTTGGCAGCCGCTGGGAAGGTTGGGCCGTGATTACCCTGGCCCATCGCCTCGGCGCGGTCGGGGGTGTGCTGTGGGCAACGGTCAGCGGGCTGTTGGTACGGCGGGCACGGCCGCCGCTGGCACCGCCCGGTTCCTGAGTGGCGTCATGCCGTGCGGCCCGTGTTCGGGGAACCGTACCCAGCCTGGCGTAAAATGCGCCGATGGATGTCTCCCACCTTCTCGACGGGCTGAACGCAGCCCAGCGCGAGGCCGTTTCCGCGCCTCCTGGTCACCACCTGATTCTTGCCGGCGCCGGTTCCGGTAAGACGCGTGTGCTCATTCACCGCATCGCCTGGCTCAATGAAGTCTTCCAGGTGCCTACACACGGCATCTTCGCGGTGACCTTCACCAACAAGGCGGCCGGCGAAATGCGCCACCGCATCGATGCGCAGTTGCCCAAGGGTAGCCGTGGCATGTGGATCGGCACCTTCCACGGCCTTGCGCACCGTCTGCTGCGCCTGCACTGGCCCGAGGCGAAGCTGCCCGAGGCTTTCCAGGTGATGGATTCGGACGACCAGCTGCGGCTGATCAAGCGCGTGGTGCAGCAGCTGGAGCTGGACGACGGCAAATATCCGCCCAAGCAGGTGATGTGGTGGATCAACACGCAGAAGGATGAGGGCCGGCGCCCGCAGCACATCCAGCCCGAACCGCACGACCAGTGGGGCGAAACCATGCGCCAGGCGTACATCGCCTACCAGGAGCGTTGTGACCGCGCCGGGCTGGTAGATTTCGCCGAGCTGCTGCTGCGCGCACATGAACTGCTGCGCGACAACCCGGGCCTGCTGACGCATTACCGCGCGCGTTTCCGCGAAATCCTGGTGGACGAGTTCCAGGACACCAACGCCATCCAGTACGCCTTCGTGCGCGTGCTGGCCGGCGACAGCGGCCATGTGTTCGTGGTCGGTGACGACGACCAGGCCATCTACGGCTGGCGCGGAGCCAAGGTCGAAAACGTGCAGCGTTTTCTGAAGGATTTCCCCGGTGCCGAAACCGTGCGCCTGGAGCAGAACTACCGTTCCACCGCCAACATCCTGGGCGCGGCCAATGCGGTCATCGCGCACAACCCGGACCGCATCGGCAAGGAACTGTGGACCGACAGCGGCGATGGTGATCCCATCGACCTGTACGCGGCCTACAACGAAATGGACGAGGCGCGTTACCTGGTCGAGCGCGCGCGGCAGTGGGTGCGTGACGGCGGCAGCTATGGCGATGTCGCCGTGCTTTACCGCAGCAACGCCCAGTCGCGCGCGTTTGAAGAAGTGCTGCTCAGCGAACAGGTGCCGTACCGCGTGTATGGCGGCATGCGCTTCTTCGAGCGCGCTGAAATCAAGGACGCGCTGGCTTACCTGCGGCTGATGACCAACCGCAACGATGACGCCGCGTTCGAGCGTGCGGTGAACACGCCGACGCGTGGCATCGGCGACCGCACCCTGGATGAAGTGCGGCGCATCGCACGCCAGCAGGCTTTGTCGCTGTGGGAAGCGTCAATGCTGGCCACGCAGGGCAACGACCTCACCTCGCGGGCGAAAAATGCACTGGCTGGCTTCATCAACCTGGTCCAGCAGACCACCTCCGAAACCGGCGAAATGGACCTGGCCGAGCGCATCGAACATGTGCTCACGCGCTCGGCGCTGCGCGAGCACTGGGGCAAGGAAAGTCGCAATGCGCTGGATTCGGAATCGCGTACCGACAACCTGGACGAACTGATCTCGGTGGCCTCGCGTTTCGTGCGTCGTGATGACGACATCGAAGAAGGTGCCGAGGACATGAGCGAGCTGGTGGCGTTCCTGTCCTACGCCTCGCTGGAAGCCGGCGAAGGCCAGGCGCAGGCGGGCGAGGAAGGTGTGCAGCTGATGACCCTGCATTCGGCCAAGGGCCTGGAGTTTCCGCTGGTGTTCCTGGCCGGCATGGAAGAAGGCCTGTTCCCCAGTGCACGTTCGCTGGAAGAAAGTGGCCGCCTGGAAGAAGAGCGCCGCCTGGCCTACGTGGGCATCACCCGCGCGCGGCAGAAGCTGGTGCTCAGCTATGCCGAATCGCGGCGTATCCACGGCCAGGACAACTACAGCCTGCCGTCGCGGTTCCTGCGCGAGATCCCGCGTGAGTTGCTGCATGAAGTGCGCCCCAAGGTGCAGGTTTCGCGTCCGGCCTCGCTCGGTGCCAACCGGGTGATGGGCGGCCACGCCAACATCGAGGCGCCGCCGATCAAGCTCGGTGCGCTGGTCACCCACCCCAAGTTCGGCGAAGGCATGGTCACCGACTACGAAGGCAACGGTGCGCATGCGCGCGTGCAGGTGGAGTTTGCCGACGCCGGCAGCAAGTGGCTGGTGATGGCCTACGCCAACCTGACGGTGCTGTAAGCCGTCAACGCCCGGGCCATGGCCGCGAAGATGCGGCCGATGGCAGCTTTGGATACAGTGCGCCGGTGCCACGCCGCGCACGGGAGTGAAACGATGGGAGCCAACCCGCTCGCAGTTCGCTAAGCCGCAACAACCTTGCTTGTTGTTGCGGCGACCCGCACTGCCCTTGAGCCAATAACCTGCAGGTCGCCGTCGGATCATGATTCCGTACGGAGGCTTTGCCATGTCTGTTCTTCCTGCCCGCCACTGGGCACATTCCCTGCCGTCAGCCTTACTGCTGATGGTGCCTTTCGACCTGCTTGCATCACTGGCGATGGATGTCTACCTGCCGGTAATTCCGCAGATGCCGGCCGCGCTGCGCACATCACCGGCGCTCATCCAGTTGACCTTGAGTGCCTACATGCTGGTGCTTGGCATGGGCCAGCTGCTGTTTGGTCCATTGTCTGATCGCATTGGGCGGCGCCCGGTGGTGCTGGGTGGCGCGCTGCTGTTTTCGGCAGCATCACTCGCACTTGCCGGCGCGCAAGGTGGCGGCATGTTTCTGGCCTTGCGGGTGCTGCAGGCGCTGGGTGCATCCGCAGCCTTGGTTGCCACCTTTGCGACGGTACGCGACGTGTATGCCGACACGCCGGAAGGAGCCACGATCTACAGCCTGTTCGGGTCGATCCTGGCGTTCGTTCCGGCACTGGGCCCGGTCCTGGGTGCATTGATCGCAACAGCGTTCGGTTGGCGCGGCATCTTCGCCATGCTCGGGGCGATGGCGGCCATTGCCTTCCTGCGGGCGTGGACAGGTTGGCAGGAGACGCTTCCAAGCCGCGGGCCGGCACCACGCCGGGCATTTGGTGTGATCCTGCGCAGCCTGCCGTTCTGGGTATACACGCTGGGTTTCAGCGCGGCGATGGGCAGCTTCTTCGTGTTCTTCTCGATCGCACCGCGGGTGCTGATCATCGGCGCGGGCTTCTCGCCAATGGCATTCAGCCTGGCCTTCGGCTCGGTGGCGCTGGTGATGATCGTCACCACGCGTTTTGCCGCGCGCGCTGTGGCGCGTTGGGGCGTGGCCGGCTGCTGTGGCCGTGGTGCGGGGGTGATGATGGCCGGTGCGGCCGGGTTGGCGATGTGCAGCGGCTGGCTGCCACCTTCGTTCGCAAGCGTGGTCGTGCCCATGTGGGTGATCGCCATCGGCATCGTGTTGATGGTGTCGGTGACGGCCAACGGGGCGCTGGCAACGTTTGGCGACAATGCGGGTGCGGCGGTCGCACTGTATTACGGCATCCAGAGCCTGCTGGTCGCCGGGCTGGGAACCGGCTGGGTGATCTGGCTGGATGGTGACAGCACATGGCCGCTTGTCGCACAGGCGTGGGTGATGCCCGCCCTGTGCCTGCTGGGCTTGTGGCTGATCCGGAGCGGTCAGCCCAACGCGGAAGGGCGTTCAGCGGATTGATTTACCTCAATGCACGGGCACAACATCGGGTGTGCAATGGTTACTGTCCACCCTTCACTCAGGAGAACTGCCATGTACAAGCGCATTCTGATTGCCACCGACGGTTCGGAGCTTTCCGCCAAGGGCCTGGCCAAGGGCTTGGAGCTGGCTGCGCAGCTCAATGCACATGCCGACATCGTCACCGTGTCCGAACCCTGGGCGGTGGGCATGTACGACGCGATGGGCTGGAGCGCCGGCTACGAAGCCAGCCCGGAGTACAAGAAGGACCGCGAGACGGCCGCACAGAAGATCCTGCAGCCGGCGGTGGAAGCGGCGCGTGCGGCCGGCATCAGCAACGTACTCAGCCACCATGTGCTCGACCGCTACGCCGCTGACGGCATCATCGATACCGCCACGGCCTGCGGCAGCGACCTGGTGGTGATGACCTCGCACGGCCGCCGCGGCGTCACCCGGGTGCTGCTGGGCAGCCAGACCGCCGAGGTGCTGGCCCGCAGCACCGTGCCGGTGCTGGTGATCCGCTGAGGCCAGCGGTGCTGACTGAGCCCTGAGCTCCCTTTGGCTTCAAGCGAAGGGGAGCAGAACCGCTCCCTCCCTTTGGCGCAGCCAAGGGGAGGGTTGGGGAGGGGTGCTTTCAGCGTTGTCCGCAAAGAATCCAGTGGGTTCAAAAACAAAGCCCTCGAAGTGAGGGCTTTGTTGCAGATGCAGCCGTGTCGGGGTTCATCTCTGGCTGCCAAAGGCAGCCTTCCCCAGCCCTCCCCCACGCTTCGCGCACGGCAGGGAGACAAGCTCACCAGCTGTACAGCTTCCAATAGACCGGCTTGGTGCCGTCCTTGTCGCTGTCCATGCGGCCGTCGCCGTCACGGTCGTACATGTAGAACGGGGCGCCGCGGGCCGGGGTCACCTTGACCATGCGCAGGGTGCCGCCGACGCGGTATTCCTCGATGGTGTCGCCGTTGTCCATCGCCTTGCGGGTGACATCGGCGCCGGTGACGTCCACCGGCGCGCCGCCGGTGGTGGCGCAGCCGGCCAGGGCCAACAAGGGGATAAGCAGCAACTGCTTCATGGTGGGTTTCCTCGAATAGACGTGGGTCTGATTATGCCTGTGCAGGTAGGCCGGCGGCCCGCCGCGTAGAATCGGCGCATGAGCAGATTAGTCCTGATTGACGGTTCCAGTTACCTGTACCGCGCATTCCATGCGCTCCCGCCGCTGTCCAACGCTGCCGGCGAGCCCACCGGCGCGCTGTTTGGCGTGGTCAACATGCTGCGCGCCACGCTGAAGGAAAAGCCCGACTACGTCGCCTTTGTGGTGGATGCGCCGGGCAAGACCTTCCGCGACGAGATGTACGCCGAGTACAAGGCCAACCGCCCGCCGATGCCCGACGACCTGCGTGCACAGGTGCAGCCGATGTGCGACATCGTCCAGGCATTGGGCATCGACATCCTGCGCGTGGACGGCGTGGAAGCCGACGATGTGATCGGCACCCTGGCCCTGGCCGCCGCCGCTGATGGGCTGGAAGTAACCATCTCCACCGGCGACAAGGATTTTGCCCAGCTGGTGCGCCCGGGCGTGGTGCTGGTCAACACCATGACCGGCAGCCGTACCGATTCCGATGCTGCGGTAATGGACAAGTTCGGCGTACGCGCCGACCAGATCGTCGATTACCTGGCACTGATGGGTGACACCGTGGACAACGTGCCCGGCGTGGAGAAATGCGGCCCCAAGACCGCCGCCAAGTGGCTGGCTGAGTACAACGACCTGGCCGGCGTCATCGCCGCCGCACCGACCATGAAGGGCAAGATCGGCGAGAACCTGCGCGCTGCGTTGCCGCGGCTGCCGCTCAACCGCGACCTGGTCACCATCCGTACCGACCTGGCGCTGGAACAGGGCCCGCGTGACCTGAAACTGCGTGAACAGGACGCGGACACCCTGCGCACGCTGTACGCGCGCTACGGCTTTACCCAGGCCCTGCGTGAACTGGGTGGCGCGGCAGCACCGGCCGCCGTGGATGACAGCAAGGTCAGCCTGCGCGGCACCGCCGCCGGCTATGCCAAGGCCAGCGACAGCGTCGCGGCGGTCGTCGTGGACCCGGCCATGGCGGGCAAGGGCGAGTACGAAACCGTGCTCACCGACGCACAGCTGCAGGCCTGGGTGGAGCGCCTGCAGGCCGCGGATGAATTCGCCTTCGATACCGAAACCGACGCGCTGGATGCCATGCGCGCCAACCTGGTGGGCGTGAGCCTGGCGGTGGAGCCGGGCAAGGGCGCCTATATCCCGGTCGGCCACAACTATCCGGGTGCGCCGGCACAGCTGCCGATGCAGCAGGTGCTGGATGCACTCAAGCCGCTGCTGGAAAGCGCTGACAAGAAAAAGCTCGGCCAGCACGGCAAGTACGACATCCATGTGTTGCGCCGTCACGGCATCGAGGTGCGTGGCTATGCCGACGACACGATGCTGGAGAGCTTCGTGTTCAACTCGACGGCGACCCGCCACGACATGGATTCGCTGGCACAGCGTTACCTGGGCTACACCACCACCAAGTTCGAGGACGTGGCGGGCAAGGGCGCAAAGCAGATTCCGTTCTCGCAGGTGGGCATCGACGAAGCCAGTGCCTATGCCGCTGAAGATGCCGACATCACCCTGCGCCTGCACCGCGTGCTGTCGGCGCAGCTGGCGGCCGAGCCGTCGCTGGAAAAGGTGTACCGCGAGATCGAAATGCCGCTGGTGCCGGTGCTGGCACGCATCGAGGCCAACGGCGTGGCCATCGACAGTGCTGAGCTGAAACGGCAGAGCGCGGACCTGTCCGCGCGCATGCTCGCTGCACAGCAGAAGGCCACGGAAATGGCCGGGCACACTTTCAACCTGGATTCGCCCAAGCAGCTGCAGGCGGTGTTGTTCGACGAACTCGGCCTGCCGGCGCTGGTGAAAACACCCAAGGGCCAGCCCAGCACCAATGAAGAAGCACTGGAAGCGATTGCCGAGCAGCACGAACTGCCGCGTGTGATCCTGGAATATCGCGGCCTGGCCAAGCTGCGCAGCACCTACACCGACAAGCTGCCGGAAATGGTCAACCCGGACACCGGCCGCGTGCACACCAGCTATCACCAGTCCGGTGCGGCGACCGGGCGCCTGTCTTCGTCCGATCCCAACCTGCAGAACATCCCGATCCGCACCGAAGATGGCCGCCGCATCCGCAAGGCCTTCGTCGCGCCCGCCGGGCGCAGGTTGATGGCGTGTGACTACTCGCAGATCGAACTGCGGATCATGGCGCACCTGTCCGAAGATCCGGGCCTGATCAAGGCCTTCGAGCAGGGCGCTGACGTGCACCGCGCAACCGCGGCGGAGGTGTTCGGGCGCACGCTGGAGGAAGTAACGGCCAACGAGCGCCGCGCGGCCAAGGCGATCAACTTCGGCCTGATGTACGGCATGAGCGCGTTTGGCCTGGCCAAGAACCTCGGCATTGATCGGGGCCAGGCGCAGGATTATGTGGCGCTGTATTTCAGCCGCTATCCGGCGGTGCGTGACTTCATGGAGCGCATGCGCGTTCAGGCCCGTGAAAACGGTTATGTGGAGACGCTGTTCGGGCGCCGTCTGTATTTGAACGACATCCACGCCCGCAACCAGGGCCTGCGTGCCGGTGCCGAGCGTGCGGCGATCAATGCACCGATGCAGGGCACTGCGGCGGACATCATCAAGCGCGCCATGGTCAGCGTGGATGCGTGGCTGTCAGGCCACGCGGAACAGGCCCGGATGATCCTGCAGGTGCACGACGAACTGGTGTTCGAGGCCGATGTGGACTTCATCGACACCCTGCGGGTGGAGGTGGAAGCGCGCATGTCTGCCGCGGCGACCCTGCGTGTCCCCCTGGTGGTGGATACAGGTGTCGGTGAAAACTGGGACCAAGCGCATTGAGAATGTGACCAGATTCACCCTGAACGGGGCGGTTTACCCATTCATTGTCAGCGATGCTTTGCAGGAATGAATCCCTCCTTAATTCCCGGGAAAAGCCGACGGATTCTTCACGAACCATCAATGTTGGTGGTGGTGATATAGACCCCGACAGGCGCAATACCTGTCGCGGATCTCTCCCATCCCCTGGAGCAGATCTCGGAGCGGGGATTCCTCCCCAAATGCCCGCTCCCCGGCCCCGTCGACCCCCCCCTGGTCGGCGGGGCTTCTTTTTGGATCGAAGGAAAGTCTGCCGGGCCCGCGTCAGTGGCCATTCGTCGCGCCGTGTTGATCCGTGCTGGCCGAGCATGCAGGCAATGCGCCGAGTGCTGGGAGACACCGATGCCGGACCTGTTTGCGTTGTCGATGCCGTGGTGGGAGTTCGTCCTGCGCGCGGTGGTGGTTTACGTCGTGGTGCTGGCGATGGTGCGGGTGGCGGGCAAGCGCGCGCTGGGCCAGTTCACCGCCTTCGACATGTTGCTGCTGGTGCTGCTGGGCAATGCGGTGCAGAACGCATTGCTGGGGCAGGACACCTCATTGGGTGGCGGGTTGTTGCTGGCGGCCACGCTGATATTGCTGAACTACGTTGTTGGCTGGATCACCACGCGCAGCCCGGCGATTGAGCGGGTGATCGAAGGCGAGCCGGTGGTGCTGGCCCGGCACGGTCACGTGCTGCAGAAGGTGTTGCGCCGCGAGCTGGTGAGCAAGGCCGATTTTGCCAAGGCCATGCGTGATGCCGGCAGTGATGACGTGGACGACGTGGAGCTGGCGTTGCTGGAGACCAATGGGCACATCACCGTCCTGCTCAAAGCGGAGCGGTGAGCGAGTGGTGTTGCTTGAAAGGCCACCCCTCCCCAACCCTCCCCTTGGCTGTGCCAAAGGGAGGGAGCCGGAACCGGCCTCGCGGATACCACATGGCATGGCTGCCAAGGCGCGGGCTGCATGATCTGCTCCCTCCCTTTGGCACAGCCAAGGGGAGGGTTGGGGAGGGGTGCTTTTTGCGGTGTGTTGAGAAATTCCCCGTACGGGTGAAGCGCCATGCCGAGCATGGCCCGGCACTATCGATTTATTCGGCCAACCAGTCGCGCGGGACCAGGTAATCGGCCAGCCTTGCCTCGTCGCTGGCGGCTTCCGGCTGGTAGCCGTATTCCCAGCGCACGCGTGGCGGCAGGCTCATCAGGATGCTCTCGCTGCGGCCGCCGCTCTGCAGGCCAAACAAGGTGCCACGGTCGTAGACCAGGTTGAACTCGACATAGCGGCCACGACGGTACAACTGGAACTCGCGTTCGCGTTCGCCATACGGCGTGTCCTTGCGGCGTTCGACCAGCGGCAGGTAGGCATCGAGGAAACCGTCGCCCACGGCACGCAGGTACGCGAAATCGGTGTCGAAGTCGCCATGCAGGTCGTCGAAGAACAAGCCACCGACGCCGCGCGTTTCGTTGCGGTGCTTGAGGAAGAAATATTCGTCGCACCAACGCTTGTGTTCGGCGTAGCGCTGGTCGCCAAACGGTGCGCACAGCTCGCGTGCCACGGTGTGCCAATGCTGCACGTCTTCGTCGAACGGATAGAACGGGGTGAGATCGAAACCGCCGCCAAACCAGGCGGCCACTTTTTCGCCATCACGCTCGGCCTGGAAGTAGCGCACGTTGGCGTGGGTGGTGGGCAGGTAGGGATTGCTTGGGTGGAACACCAGCGACACGCCGCAGGCGCGCCAGGAGGCGCCGGCCAGCTCCGGGCGGTTGGCCGATGCAGATGGCGGCAGGCGCGTGCCGGCCACGTCGGAAAAACCGATGCCGGCCTGCTCGAACACGCCACCATCGCGCAGGATGCGGGTGCGGCCACCGCCACCTTCGGCACGCTGCCAGCGGTCTTCGATGAAGCGGGCCTGGCCATCGGCATGTTCGATGGCGCTGCAGATGCGGTCCTGCAGCCCGGTGAGGTAGTCGCGTACGCGGTCGAATTCGTTCATGGGGGTACTCTAGCGCAGGCCTTGGCCGGCGTTACTTGCGGAAGGATTTACGTTCTTTGGCACGGGCCGGTGCGGTATCGGTGGCGTCTTCGGCGTCGATTTCATCGGCCGCCCGCTGCAGCTGCGCACCCAGGCCGAGCAGCGTCCAGTTGCTGGTGGCGTAGACATCGCAGGCCACATGCGTGCGCTTGCCGTCGCGGTTGCACAGGGACAGCAGCTTGCCGGGAATATCCTCGTCCCCGGTGTTTTCATAGACCGAGCGCAGGTTTTCGCAACCGGCACGCACGCCGGCCTGGCACAGCTTCAGGTAATACGGCGCGGCCGCCTGCCAGTCGCCGGCCAGGGCCTTGCGGTGGCCCATGGCGTTGCAGCCGGCCAGCTTGCCGCTGTCGCAACAGGCCTGGGCATCACGGCCGATGGGGCAATCCTGCGGCAGCGGCAGTTCCACGTAGGCGGTGGGCGCGCTGCAGGTGGCGGCACCGCCGGTGCGTTGGTAGACGGCGTAGCGGTTCCATTGGTCGATGCCGAGCAGGTTGCCGTTGCGCAGCGGTTTGAACACGAAATCGCCGCCCTTGTCGTGGCGGACGTGGATGGCGTCATTCTCCAGGCGGGCGCGCAGCTCGCTGCCAAAGCCCATGGCGACGATGCCCTGGTCGCCGAAGGACAGCTCGCTCATCAGGCCGGTGGCGGCGGTGTAATCACCGCAGGGCAGCGTGCTGGCTGCCACCGGCGTGAGATCGGCCGCCGACAGCGTGGCGAGGCCGTGCGCGCGCTGGCAGAGATGATCGTCACCACCGGCCTTGCAGGCCAGCTGCAGTGCTTCGCCTGCCTGCATGTAACGGCCGGCGTCCCAGTGCGCCTCGGCCACCGTGCTGCAGAAGCCGGCGTCAGGGTGCGTGCGGCAGAGCTGCAGCAGTTCGCCCAGCGGGCCGTCGGCCAGCGGCACGCTGGCGCCGCCCAGGCTGCCGAGCAGGGATTTGGCCATGGCCATGCCCAACACTTCGCGCGCGGCGGCTCTGCAGGCGGCTTCATCGAACGCCGGCGAGGATTCCTTGCAGGCCTCGGGTTCCTGCAGGTCCGGCTCCGGCGTTGCGGCCTGCTGCTGTTCCTGCGCCTGGCGCTGGTAGGCGGAGACCAGGCGCTCGCAGGCGAACGGCAGGTCTTCGCGGCACCACTGCGTCAGCTGCTGCGGCGAGGCGCTGCCGGCGGCGGTGATGCACTGGTCGATATCGGCGCGGCAGCTGCCGGCAGCCGGTTGTGGAGTGTTTTTGCAGCGGGCCGGGGTGTCGAGCACGTAGTTGGCCAGGGTGCCCTCGATGCGCTTGCCGTCGGCACTGATGGTGTAGTCGTCAGTGAAACCGTTGGACAGGTCGGCGACATGCAGTGCCTGCGCCTGCTGGCGGATCAGGTAGCGGATCGGCGGTTGCCCGTCGTAGGTGCGAACGGCCTGCGTGGGGCTTTCGATCACGAACCGGGCCGAACCATCGACCTCCTTGTAACTGCCGCAGGCCAGCGGCGTTGCGGCCATCGCCGGCAGTGCGATCAGTGACAGCAGGGCGGTGAGGCCGCGCAGCAGGCGGAAGCTGGAAACAGGCGTGGACATGAGGGATCCCCGGGAAGTCATGAGTTCAATGGAACAGGGCGCGTACGTCGGGCCGCTGCAGTTTGATCACCAGCCAGCCATGCAATGCGGCGAAGGCCAGGGCGGTGACCGCGCCGCTGATCAGCGACATCCACAGGCCAGTACGGAGTTGGGTGCGCAGCTCCATGCCCTCAGCCGACTGCAGGAACTCGGCCGGGAACATGGCCTGCATGCTCCCGAACACGGAGTGGATGAGTGGCAGGCTGGCGAAGTTGAGCAAGGCCACCAGCACCAGGAACACGATGAAGCCCAGCCGGCCCCATTCGCGCCGTTTGAACAGGCCCCAGGACACTGCAAGAAACACCACCGACACCGCCAGCAGGAGCACGCTCAACAGCAGCGCGTGTTGCTCCATCCAGCGGAAAACCGCAGGGACCGGCAGGCCATGCGACTGCGTGAAGTCGAGCACGTCCAGACGCCCCAGCACCGCCACCAGCACCAGCTGGAAAAGACTCCAGAGAATGGCCAGGGCCGCCATCACCAGCGACAGCCTGGCGGTGACATCGACAAAGGTTTCCGCAGCGCTGCGCGGGGTTTTCACGGGGGGGAGTTCGGGGGCTTTCACGGTGTGGACGTTGTGGCAAGTGCGCGCACTATCGCCGGATTCAGCTGGCTTTCCCAGCCTTGACCAACGCGGCATATGCTGCCGGCAGCGTGTGCCGTGCGCTCAACGGGGCCAGCTTCACGCCATGCGGTGGCCGCAGCGGAACCCAGGCAAGCTCGGCGATCTCGGCCTGCACGCGCGGGCTGCCGTTGGCCTGCACCAGGAACGATTCGCCCTGCACGCGCCGGCCCGGCTCGTTGGCCGCGGCATCCTCGAAGATGCCCAGCGGCAGCGCGCTGCCGGGGTCCATCGTTATGCCAAGTTCTTCGTGCAGTTCACGCGCCAGGGTCTGCAACGCTTCTTCGCCGGGTTCGCGTTTGCCACCGGGCTGGATGAAGGTATCCGAGCCGTGCTTGCGTACCACCAGCACACGCTGCTGCGCATCGAGGATGACGGCGGTGACGATGCGGATGGGAGTGTGCGCAGTGGGCATGGGGGTATTTTGATGCAATGTGGGTTCTGGGTTGAAAGCGATTGCAACTGCACCCCTCCCCAACCCTCCCCTTGGCCTGCGGCCAAAGGGAGGGGGCTGAAGCTGCGGTTGCACGCATTGCCGCGGCTGATGGCAATGCGGCTCTTGCTCCCTCCCTTTCGCGCAGCGAAGGGGAGGGTTGGGGAGGGGTGCCTTCCACGCATTCGAAGAACAAAAAACAACAAGGGCGCCCTGCGGCGCCCTTGTCGTATTGCTTACTGCTTACTTCAGCTCCTGCTCGAACAGCTTCAGGATGCGCTGGTACTGGTCCAGCCAGGAGTCGGCGCGGGTGTAGCCGTGGCGCTCCAGCGGGTACGGCGCGATCGACCCGTTGTCCTTGTGCAGCTCGATCAGCTTCTGGGTCAGGTTGATCGAATCCTAGAAGAACACATTGTCATCCATCATGCCGTGGGCGATCAGCAGGTTGTCCTGCAGGCCTTCGGCATATTCGATCGGCGAGGAGATGCGGTAGGCCTCCGGGTCGATGTCCGGCGTGTTGAGGATGTTGCGGGTGCAGGCGTGCCTGCACTGGTTCAGAGTGAGGAAAGTCGTGCGATCCATTCACTGGCTTCCTGTTTGTTTCGCCCCTTGTAGATCCAGTTCTCGTTGTGGCGATCGAACTCGATGACCCACACGGGCTTGTCCAGGTTGTTGACCGTCACCTCCAGTCTGTTTCTGTACGCCTGTGCGTTGCTGTTGCTGGCCCAGGTCTGGTTGAGATGCCTGATATCCGAGGAATGGACGACGATTGCCCGGCCGGATTTTTCGCGCAGCCATACGCTGCCGTTCTGCGCATTGATGGCGATGTTGTCGTGCCGGTGGGTGGCATTGAAGTCCCCGGGAATGGCGTGACTGGCGCCGGCTGCACCTGTCGCAGGGCGGACCAGCAGGACGATGATGGAAACCACCCAGCCGACCAGGCCAATGACGGGGATCAGCGCGCAGACGATGCCAATCGCACCCCAGGCCAGCCAGGAGCGGCCTTTCAATTTGGCAATGAGGGCGAGCACTGTCGGATAGAGAAAGATGAAGACGAGAGAGAGGAACAGATAGAAGAACGTTGAGCTGTCCATTTCGGTGATCTCCGGGCTGGCTGGGGGTGATGGGTAGGGCGTGAACGGGCATCGAAACCGGGCGAAGCTCAGAAAGCCGGCTCGGACCAGTGGTAGACGTGGCCCTGCATCAGCAGCACGTTCCCGTGGTGGATATTCAGGGGGTCCAGGTACAGCAGCACCGTGGCACCGTCGGCGCGCCGATCTCCCCGGGTCTGCGGTCCCAGCAGGTCGGTGACTTCCTTTTCGGTCATGCCCTTGCGCAGGCGCTTCCACTTTTCGGGGTCTTGCCATGCCGCGTTTGTGGTGGACGCAATGGCGGGGCGAGCTTCGAGCGCGGCCACTCGCGCTTCAAGGGCGGCAAGGCGCTGTAGTACGCCGCTGTTGTCCTGCTGTGCGGCGACGTTGAAGGCCGGCGCCGTGAGCAACATGGCCGCAACCGCCGTGCGGATGATGGGGATGTGCTTCATGGTGTTTGCTCCTGAGGGATAGCTGTATCGGCAAGGGACAAGGGGCATTGCGGCCGGAAAGAAAAGCCTCAGCGCCGCGCTTGTTGGAATGAATGGAAGAGGCGGTGCATACCCAGCACCGCCTCTGCCGCCGAGCAGCTCAAAGGCATCCAGAACGCGATGCCCAGTGCGGCGAGGGAATGAATGTCGCGATGGGGCCAATGCCAGGACAGCACCGCCGCCAATGGCAGCAGCAGTGCCAGCCATGTCCAGCGCTGTGGCCAAAGCAACAGGGGCAAGAGCGGCGCCATGCAGGCCAGCAGCAATGGGGGGTGATCCGGCAGGTGAGCAATGGTCGATATGGAAAGGGCGCCGGGCACGGCCAGTACCAGTGACACCACAAATGCCGCATGGGTGATCAGCACGGGCCAACCCAAACGGCCGACGCCACTGCGGGCGAAGTCGCATGCCAGGTCCAGAGAGGTGAGCCTTTCAACGCCCATCAGGTGATCGTCCTGCAGCAGCAAACGCACCCGCTGATTGGGGGACGGTGCGACATCGCTACGCCATTGGCCGATATGAAACAGCCATTGACGCAAGGGAGTGGCAATCAATCCTTTGCCCTCGACGTCGTTGTAGTGAATGATCCGGCCTTGCATGGAACCCTCCGTGCCCCGCCACAGGGGGCAAGTTCGAGGGAACTGTCAGGGCAAGCGGTGGTGGCCGTCCTCATGGCCCGCAAACGAAGTTCAAACGGTTTCTAATTATTTGAATTTAATAAGGTTTTATTTCGTTGGTGCTCGGGGGGAGCATGGGATTCAAGGAAGAGGGTGTGACCCAGAACGTTCTGTACTGCTGGACGTTTGCCGAAGTGGAGCTGGACGAGGCCCGCTGGCAGCTGAGCGTCCGGGGCAATCCCGTGGAGTTGGAGCACAAGCCGCTGGGCGTGCTGCAGTACCTGCTGCGGCATAGCGGCGAGGTGGTGACCAAGCAGGAATTGATCGAAGAGGTCTGGAACGGCCGGGTGGTGGTGGAGGCGGTGTTGACCAACGCCGTCGGCAAGTTGCGCAGGGCATTGGGCGATATGGCCGACCTGGTCGCCACGGTGCCGCGGGTGGGGTACCGGCTCGAGGCGCCGGTGCGTCGCCGCCAGGTGGAGTTC
The DNA here is from genome assembly GCF_056759635.1 of Stenotrophomonas sp. STEN056. NCBI lineage: Bacteria > Pseudomonadati > Pseudomonadota > Gammaproteobacteria > Lysobacterales > Lysobacteraceae > Stenotrophomonas > Stenotrophomonas sp. STEN056. Next base: position 90,119 of record NZ_JBRRDL010000002.1, on the reverse strand, counting down.
CTGCCCAAGGCCAGCCTGCTGGCTGCCGGTGACCGGGTTCCGCGTCGCCCCCATTGGTGCCTGGAGCAGATGCTGGCGCGGCGTGACGACGGCGAGGTGTGGCTGAGCCGGCATGCCAAAACGGACCAGTTGCGGGTGTTCAAATTCAGCCTGGATGGCCGACGCCTGCCGTCGTTGAAGCGGGAGGTCACGGTGAGCCGCCTGCTGGAGCGCGCCCAGGTGGCCAATCCGGGGCGGGTGCGGGTCATCGACTGGGATTTCGAGCAACTGCCGTGCTTCGTGGAACTTGAGTACGGCGGCGTCAGCCTTGACCAGTGTCAGCAGGTACTCAACGAACTGCCCCTGGCTGAGCGCCTGGAACTGTTCATTGGTGCGGTGGATGTCGTGGCCGCTGCGCATGCAGCGGGTGTGCTGCACCGGGACCTCAAACCCGCCAACCTGTTGATGCGCGAAGAGCCGGAAGGGCGTCGCCTGTGCGTTGCCGATTTCGGCAGCAGCGTGTTCGAGCACGGCATGCTGGATGAGCTGGGTATCAGCCGGCTGGGGTTGACCGCGTCGGCAAGCAGCGCCGTCGATGGCGGTACCCCGTTGTATCTGGCGCCGGAGGTGGTGGCCGGGGCCGCACCCACGGTCAAGAGCGACATCTATGCCTTGGGCGTGACGCTCTATCAATTGGTGGTGGGTGACTTCTGCAGGCCGTTGTCTGCCGGCTGGGAAGCCGATATCACCGACCCACTGCTCCGCCAGGACATCGCCTTGGCTGCCAATGGCGACCCGCAGCGGCGCTTCGCGTCGGCCGTTGAGTTTGCAGCCAGTCTGCGGCAACTGGAGCAGCGCCGCGAACAGGATGCGGTGCAGGCCTTGGTGCGCGAACGTATCGCCGTTGCCGAGCGGCGTGCCGTGCTGGCGCGCAATCGTCGGCCCTGGTTGCTTGCGTCTTTGGCCTTGCTGGCATCCGGCGCGCTTGCAAGTGGCGTGATGTGGTGGCGTGCCGAGCAGCAGCGCGAGGTGGCCCAGCAACAGGCCGCCCGCGCCGACGGCGTGGTGCGGTTTTTGAGCAACGACCTGATTGGTGCGATCAACCCCGGCGGCAGCAGCTACGAACACACCCCCACGATCAAGGACATGCTGGATTACGCTTCCGAGCATGCCGACCAACGGTTCCCGGATGATGCGGCTACCCGCGGGGCTTTGCATGCCGCGTTGGGCGGCTCATGGCGAACGCTGGGCGACCGTGACCGCAGTGAAGTACACCTGCGGGCGGCCATCCGCGATTACAGCCGGGCCTTTGGCGAGGACAGCGAGCCTGCGCTGAAGGCGCGCTACGACCTGGCCAGCACACTGTCCTATTCGCAGAAATTCGACGAGGCCGGTGAACTGTTGGAGCAGACCGATGCCAAGGCACGGGGGCACCTGGCCGATGGCGACGGCGTGGCGTTTGCGGCGGCCTTGGCGCGGTCGATGTGGAACGTGCAGCAACAGCGGCTTGAACCCGCGGAAAAGGCATTGAAGCAAGCCGAGCAGCTGCGTCAACAGCTGTATCCGGATGATGTGTTGAGTGCCGCCAAGCTGCGCATCAATCTCTCCGACATCATCCTGCGGCAGGGGCGGCCGCAGGAGGTGATGGAAATGCTGCGCGCCACGCTCGCCGACGAGGCCTACGACAGTCGTCGAATCGGGGACATCTATGTGTCAGCACTGCGTTTGAATCTTGCCCGTGCCCTGCGCAATCTCGGTCGGAACGACGAAGCGCTGCCCTTGGCCAAGGCGGCGGCGGAGACCTCGGAGCGGGTGTTGGGGCCCAATCAATACCAGACGCTGGTGCAGCTGTCGGCGGTGGCCAACATCTACAGTTTGAGTGGCGATTGCCCCAGCGGCCTGCAGGTGATGCGAACGGTGCGGCAACGCATGGCCGATCACTTCGGTGCGGATAAACAGGCCACGCTGGTGGAAACCGGAAATCTGGCGGACATGGAATATGAGTGCGGTGACCGCCAGGCCGGTATCGACTATCTGCTCAGTGCCGAGCGCAGTTTGCGTGAACACCACGGTGGAGACGGCAACGTGCATGCGCAGGTCTTCCGCTTCAGCCGTGCACAGATGTTGTTGGACATGAAGCGTTACCCCGAAGCACTGCAGGCACTGGAGGGGCTGGATCCGGCACTGCTGATGGCCGGTGATTCACGGCGGGGATGGGAGCACCGCTTGGCTGCGGTACGAGGCCAGGCGCTGTTGTTCGAGGGAAAGACCGCCGAGGGGCATGCGTTGCTGGCGAAGGCGGTGCCGGAATTGATAGCGCTGGGTGGCGAGGATGAAGACATGATTCGTGAGCTCACCACCCTGCTGAAGTCCGCGCCCTAGTCATTGGCCGCTGGCAGGTTCTGCCGGGTGCGCATCACGACGGGGCACACCTGAAACGACAAGGGCGCCCTGCGGCGCCCTTGTCGTGTTGCTTACTGCTTACTTCAGCTCCTGCTCGAACAGCTTCAGGATGCGCTTGTACTGGTCCAGCCAGGAGTCGGCGCGGGTGTAGCCGTGGCGCTCCAGCGGGTACGGCGCGATCGACCAGTTGTCCTTGTGCAGTTCGATCAGCTTCTGGGTCAGGTTGATCGAATCCTGGAAGAACACGTTGTCATCCATCATGCCGTGGGCGATCAGCAGGTTGTCCTGCAGGCCCTCGGCGTACTCGATCGGCGAGGAGATGCGGTAGGCCTCCGGGTCGATGTCCGGCGTGTTGAGGATGTTGCTGGTGTAGGCGTGGTTGTACTGGTGCCAGTCCACCACCGGGCGCAGCGCGGCGCCGGCCTTGAAGGTGCCCGGCGAACGGAACAGCGCCATGAAGGTCATGAAGCCGCCGTAGGAGCCGCCGTAGATGCCGGCGTGGTCGCGGTCACCCTGCTTGGTGGCAACCAGCCAGTCAAGGCCGTCGGTGTAGTCCTCCAGCTCCGGGTGGCCCATGTTGCGGTAGATGGCCGTGCGCCAGTCGCGGCCGTAACCCTCGCTGCCGCGGTAGTCCATGTCCAGCACGATGTAGCCCTTCTGCACCAGCAGGTTGTGGAACATCTGCTCGCGGAAGTAGTTGGAATAGCGCGCATGCACGTTCTGCAGGTAGCCGGCGCCGTGCACGAACATGGCGATCGGGTACTGCTTGCCCGGCTCCAGCGTTTCCGGGCCGTAGTACTTGGCCCAGACGTGGCCGGCACCGTGCTTGGACGGCACCTGCACCATCTGCGGCTGCACCCATTCACGGGCCTTGAACTCGGCGCTGCGGGTGTCGGTGAGCGTGCGGGCTTGACCGCCGCTGCTCGGCAGCACGGCGACCTGGGCGGGCAGGTAGGGCGCGGAGTAACGCACCAGCAGCTGCTGGCCATCCGGCGACAGGCTGAAGTCTTCCACGCCGTCGAGCGCGGTCACTTCGCGCACCGTGCCGCCGTTGACATCGACGTTGCAGACTTCGTAATCGCCCGGCCACTTCTGGTTGCACAGGAAGTAGAAGCTGCGGCCATCGGCGCTGAGCGCCGGGGCCGAGGTTTCCCAGTTGCCCGAGGTGATGGCCCTGGGCTTGCCGCTGCCGCTTTGCGTGTACAGGTGCGAATAGCCCGATTCCTCGGACAGCAGCCACAGCGTGCGGTTGTCGGGCAGCCAGCCGAAATCGTTGAAGTTCCAGTTGATCCAGGCGCCGTCGGTGAGGCGATGGCGGGTTTCCAGCTTCGCGTTGGTGGCGCTGGTGGTGGCGATCCAGCGATCCTTGTTGTCGATTGCACGCAGCAGGATGGCGACTTCACTGCCATCGCTGTTCCAGCGGATTGATTCATAACCGCCGCCCCAGCCGTCGATGCCGATGCGCACCGGGCGATTACCTTCCAGGGCGTCCTTGCCGGCCTTGCGGCGCAGCGCGGCCAGTGGATCGGTGGTGATGCCGGGCAGGGCGTCCAGTGAAAGTGGCTGTACCTTGCCGGTGCTGGTGTCGGCCAACCACAGCGACTGCGGAACGGGATTGCTACGGCCTACGCGGGTTCGGGTGTCTTCGGCTTCTTCGTAACCGGATTCGGTCACGTACAGTGGCATCTTGCCGCCGCGACCCTCCTCATAACTCTTGGGCGAGGTGACGACGATCAGGTGGCGGGTGTCAGGGGAAAGCACGCTGCTGGTGATTTCCACATCGGCGCCCAGGAAGATCGGTGCTGGGGCGCGGGTCGGGTCGGCCTGGCGCCAACGCTCGCCCTGCTCGCGCAGTTCTTCACGCTGGGCGCGATCAGTGCGCAGGGTGGCCAGGGTGCGCATCTGCTGGTCGCGCAGCACATCGGCCTTGGGTGCATCGGCCGGGTTCTTCTCAGCCTTGAGCTGGGCCACCTGGCGGGCGGTGCCGCTGCGGGCATCCCAGTGGAACCAGTTGTTGCCCACTGCCCAGATCACACCGCCGTCGGCGGCGAAGTTAACGCCACTGGCGCGCTCGTTGCTGCGGGTCAGCTGGGTGAGTGCGCCGCTGCGCAGGTCACGCACGAACACGTCGCCATTACGCACGAAGGCCATGCGCTGGCGGCTGGCATCGTAGACGCGGCGGGCCGCGTCCAGGGTGCGGCGCTGGTCGTCGGCGACCTGCTGGCCAACGCCGCCGTTGGCGGCCACGCGGAAGGTATCGCGCACCGCACTGCCCTGGCGCTTGAGCGCGTACTCCACCTGCTGGCTGTTCCACGACCACCAGGCGGATTCGACCGGCGGGCCGATCCAATCCGGGTCGGCCATAGCCTGTTCGATGGTGATGGGCGTGGGCGCGGCATGGGCGCTGCCGAAAGCGGTCAACAACAGCAGGGACAGGGGCAGAAGTCTGGGCATTGCGGGCACCGATGAAGAGAACCGGGCAAGCGTAGCAGTCCGGACTTTGCCGGGGCTGGGCCACAGGTCATGGCGGCCCGCTTTCGGCACATGGGCTGCCGGAATCGGCAAGGTTTGAGCGGCGCCTGCCGCAGGTCATGAAGCACTCCCTCCCTTTCATCGCAGATGAAGGGGAGGGTGGAGCTTTGCTTTGGTCTTACGAATCAGGCAGGAGCAGAAGCACCCCTCCCCAACCCTCCCCTGTGCTGCGCACAAGGGAGGGTGCGCATCCTGGGCGCGTCACGGAACGCCTGCCGCAAGCCATGAAGCATTCCCTCCCTTTCATCGCAGATGAAGCGGGGCGGGTGAGGGGTGGAGCTTTTGCTTTGGCGTTATGAATCAGGCAGGAGCAGAAGCACCTCTCCCCAGCCCTCCCCTGTGCTGCGCACAGGGGAGGGTGCGCATCCTGGGTGCGTCACGGAACGCTTGCCGCAAGCAAAGAAAAACTCCCTCCCTTGCGCCAATGGCGCAGGGGAGGGTTGGGGAGGGGGGCTTTGGGGGTTTTCGTTTCAGCCGTTGAACTGTTGCTGCAAGGCTCAAGGCAAAAGCGCACCCCTCCCCGACCCTCCCCTTTGTCTTCGACAAAAGGGAGGGGGGCAAAGCCACCTGCTCCCCAGCCATCCTCTTGGCTTTTCCAAAGAGAGGGAGCAGGTGCTTCTGCGACTTTTTGACGCACTGCGACAACGAGTCACATCTGCTTTTCACAGGTACGCAATGACAATGATCATTGTTCTCGGGCAAGAAATGAGGCAGGCGTGGACGTGCTTCTGTTGTCACGGATCCAGTTCGGGTTCGTCGTGAGTTTTCATGTGCTGTTCCCGGCCTTCACCATCGGTACGGCCAGCTGGTTGGCCTTTGTCGAATGGCGTTGGCTGCGGACGCGCAATATCGTGTGGCGCGAGCTGTTCTTCTTCTGGCAGAAGATCTTCGCCGTGTCCTTCGGCATGGGCGTGGTCAGCGGCATCGTCATGGCCTTCCAGTTCGGCACCAACTGGCCGCGCCTGAGCGAGGTGGCCGGTACGGTGATCGGGCCATTGCTCACTTACGAGGTGCTGACCGCGTTCTTCCTGGAAGCCAGTTTCCTGGGCGTGATGCTGTTCGGCTGGGGCCGGGTGTCGCCCCGCCTGCATTTCTTCTCCACCTGCATGGTGGCGCTGGGCACGCTGATTTCCACGTTCTGGATCCTGTCCTCCAACAGCTGGCTGCATACGCCGGCCGGCTACCAGATGGTGGATGGCATCGTGCATCCGGTGGACTGGTGGCAGGTGGTGTTCAACCCGTCGTTCCCGTACCGCTTGGCGCACATGGCGCTGGGCTCGTTCATCACCACGTGTTTCGTGATTGGTGGCGTCGGTGCGTGGTACCTGCGCCGCGGCGTGCATGTGGAAGCCGGGCGCAAGATGCTGGTGGCGGCGGTGGCATTTGCCGCGCTGACGGTGCCGGTGCAGATTTTTGTCGGCGATATGCATGGCTTGAACACGCTGGAACATCAGCCGATGAAGATCGCCGCGATGGAAGCGCACTGGCATGAAACCAAGCCCGGCGAAGGCGTGCCGCTGGTGGTGTTTGCGGTGCCGAACGAAAAGGAAGAGCGCAACGACTACGAGATTGCCATTCCCAAGCTCGGCAGCGTGATCCTGACCCACAGCATGGACGGTAGCTTCGCGCCGCTGACCTCGGTGCCGGCCAGTGAACGGCCGCCGGTGGTGCCGGTGTTCTACGCGTTCCGCATCATGGTCGGCATCGGCACGTTGATGCTGGTGCTGGCATGGATCTCCGCATTCCAACTGTGGCGCGGGCGATTGCTGCAATCGAAGTGGCTGCTGCGCGGCTGGAACTGGATGCTGCCCAGCGGCTTCATCGCGCTGGTGGCCGGTTGGTTCGTCACCGAGATGGGGCGCCAGCCGTGGGTGGTCTACGGGTTGCTGCGCACCGCCGATGCGGTGGGCACGCACAGTGCCTGGATGACGGCGTTGTCGCTGGGCGTGTATGTGGTCGGTTATGTGTTCGTGTTTGGCTGGGGCATCTGGTACCTGGTCAAGATCATGCGCACCGGGCCGGTGCCCCACGATCATTCACACGACGACATCTCGCACACACCGGCGCGGCCGTTGTCCGGTGCAGATGAACCGCTGGAGGGCCGCTGAGATGGATATGGCAACCGTTTTGACCGTGGCGTGGTTCGCGGTAATCGGCTTCGGCGTGCTGATGTACGTGGTGCTGGATGGTTTCGTGCTCGGCATCGGCGTGTTGGCGCCGTTTGCCGAGGACGAAGAGCAACTGGACGTGATGATGAACACCGCCGCGCCGATCTGGGACGGCAACGAAACCTGGCTGGTGCTGGGCGGTGCCGGGCTGATGACCGCCTTTCCCAAGGCCTATGCGGCCATGCTGTCGGCGCTGTACCTGCCGGTGCTGCTGCTGGTGATGGCGCTGGTGTTCCGTGGCGTGGCCTTCGAGTTCCGCTTCAAGGCGCACCGTTCGCGGCGGCTGTGGAGCGTGTCCTTCGCGCTGGGCTCGTTGCTGGCCGCGTTTGCGCAGGGCGTGATCCTGGGCGCGCTGGTGGAAGGTTTGAAGATGCAGGACGGGCAGTACGTCGGCGGCGCGTTCGGTTGGTTCAGCCCGTTCTCGATGCTGACCGGCGTGGCGGTGGTCACCGGCTATGCGCTGCTGGGCAGCACCTGGCTGATCCTCAAGACCGAGGGCCGTGACCAGACGCTGGCGCGTTCGCTGACGCGGCCGTTGATGGTGGCAGTGATCGTGTTCATGGGCCTGGTCAGCACCTGGCTGCCGTTCCTGCAGTCGCGGGTGATGGAGCGCTGGTTCAGCGACGGCAATTTCTGGTGGCTGTCGCCGGTGCCGTTGCTCACGCTGGTGGTGGCCGTGGCGCTGTGGCGCAGCGCGATGCACCCGCGCCGTGACCTGCCGCCGTTCCTGCTCACCCTGGCCCTGTTCGTGCTGGGCTTCGTCGGCCTGGTGCTGGGCATGTGGCCCTACCTGCTGCCGCCGTCGATGACGTTGTGGCAGGCAGCCGCACCGGCTTCCTCGCTGGGCTTCAGCATGGTCGGGCTGGCGCTGCTGCTGCCGGTGATCCTCGGTTACACGGTGTGGTCCTACCGCGTGTTCCGCGGCAAAGTCACCGCGGACATGGGCTATCACTGACCGCAGGCTGGACGGCCCGGCTTGCATGCCGGGCCGGTGGCCCCCAAGCTGGCCGCCCTCTCCGGGTGCCCCGCGCGCCCGGGCCGTTCCTTCCAGGGTCTTTGCAGTCGCATGTCGGTTGTTTCCATTGCTTCGTCCTCCCGTGACCAATACCCGCTGGTGGTGGGTGACCGCCAGCGGCCGCTGGCGATGGCCGCCGGGATGCAGGTGGACGCGGAAAGTTTCCTTGCCCACGTCCATGGCCTTGCCGCGCTGCTGCCGGCTGGCGCACATGCGGTCAACCTGTGTGAGGACCGCTATCGGTTCCTGGTGGCGTTCTGCGCCGTGGCGTTGCGCGGGCAGGTCAACCTGTTGCCGTCTTCGCGGGCACCGGCTGTGGTGGACGACGTGCGGCAGCGCTACGCGCAGTCGTATTGCGTGGCCGACACGCCGGCCGAGTCACTGCCGGAAGACTGCTTCGTGCTGCCGGCGACCCTGCCAAGCCTGCCCGGTGCGGTGCCGCAGCTGTCGGCCGGGCAACAGGTTGCCATTGGCTTCACTTCCGGCAGTACCGGCGTGCCCGGCGCCAACCCCAAGAGCTGGGGGTCATTCGTGGCCAGCACGCGGCAGAATCTTCATGCCCTGCAGGATCTGTGGGGCCAGGCGCAGCCCTCGCTGGTGGCCACCGTGCCCTCGCAGCACATGTACGGCATGGAGATGGCGGTGCTGCTGCCGCTGTTGGCGCCGGCGACGTTGCAGGCCGGCAAGCCGTTCTTTCCCCAGGATGTGGCCGTGGCGCTGGCCCAGGTACCCGCGCCGCGGCTGTTGATCACCACGCCGGTACACCTGAAGGCGCTGGTGGAATCGGGCGTGGAGCTGCCGCCGCTGGCGGGCATCGTCACTGCCACCGCGCCCTTGCCACAGCCCTTGGCGCAGGCCGCCGAACAGCGTTTTGCCACCGAGGTGCGGGAGATGTTCGGCTCCACCGAGACCTGCATCTTCGCCCGCCGCCGCACCGCCAGCGAGCAGGCGTGGCAGTTGCTGCCGGGTGTACGCCTGGAACCCCAGCCGGACGGCACGCGCGTGCATGCGCCGCATCTGCCGGTGCCGGTGATGCTGGCCGATCTGGTGGAACTGCTGCCCGACAACCGCTTCCTGCTGCGTGGCCGCCGTGCCGACCTGCTGGAAATCGCCGGCAAGCGTGCCTCGCTGGGCGACCTGACCCGCAAGCTGCAGTCGGTGGACGGTGTAGTCGATGCGCTGGTGGTGCAGTTGCCGCCCGAGCCGGGCCATGCGGTCGGCCGTATCGCCGCACTGGTGGTGGCGCCGCAGCGTGAGGAGGCCGAAATCCTGAAGGAGCTGCGCCAGCTGATGGATCCGGTGTTCCTGCCGCGTCCGCTGCGCAGGGTGGACGCCCTGCCGCGCAACGAAACCGGAAAACTGCCGCGCGATGCGGTACTGGCGCTGCTGCGGCAGTGAGCCGTAGCGGCGTGCCTGACCGTTGCGGGTCAGGCACGGGGACAACGCCGGGGCTCAGGGCCCGTGGACGCCGTCAATCTCGATGCGCAGGTCGCGCCGGCACACGGTGGCAAGCAGCACGATGTACGGCACTTCGGCCGATAGATGCGTGGCCAGCGCCTGGCGCACGGCCGGCACTTCCGCCGCATCGTGCACATACACCTTCAGGCGGCTGCCGCGGCCAAAGTGCTGCGGCAACGCCGGCATGCGGCTGCGTGCCACGCCGATCAGCGCTTCCAGGTTGTTGAAGGTTTCCTGCAGCTGCCGCAGCGTGGAGTCGCCGTGCAGCGTGGCATGGCCCACCACGCTGGCCGTGCCGGACAGCAGCAGCGGCAGGTCGCTGCCGGGGGCCGCCACCAGCGCCCGCGCAAAGCTGGGCGACTGCGGCCCGTACTGGCGCGGGTAGTGGTAGGCGCTGACCTGGCGCGGGTTTTCCAGCGGCGTGCCGGGCGTGCGCGCGGCCAGCCAGTACACCTGCAGGACTCTTACGCCATCGCGGCGGCCGATGGCGGTGGCGGCCGGCAGGGTGCCGGTGTCGATGTCACCGATGCCACGCGCACGGCCAATGCTGAAGTGCCGGTAGCGTTCATCGTCGCCGTCCCCTTCGGTGATGGCATCCATGTAGTTCCAGATGCGCAGCAGGTGCGGGTAGCCGTGCCGCGGCAGGGCCGCCATCAATTGCGCATAGCTGTGTTCAGCGGCGCTCATGATGTCGCCGTGCGCGGCTTCCTCCACCTGCAGCGCGCCAAACATCAGCGCGCCATCGCTGGCCCAGGCCACGCCGTTGGCATCACGCCCGCAGCTGACCGGATGGGCGCTGCGCCAGACTTCGAGCTTCTCCTCGCCGTCGGCCTGCAGGCCCACCTGCAGATAGCGCGGGTCGTCGGTTGGCGGCGCGTCCGGGCCCGCCTTGAAGCCGAAGATGGCCAGGACATGTGCGTCGGCCAGCAGGGTGTTCAGCTGCGCCGGGTCGGCGTAATCCACCTGCAGCGTCGCCGCCGGCGCGGGCGTTGCCTGTGCGTTCATCGGCGGCACTCCCTGCCGGCGGCGGCGGGGTGCTCGGGGCATTGCAGCAGGGCAGCGGAGAGGCGGAGCGTGGACGTCATTGCACGGCATTTCGGTATTGCAAGGACGCCAATGATAGCCTGCCGACCGCAGCGGCCATGGTTGCGTTGACGGCGACGATGCCGGATCGTGGCGGTTTTCTGTGCCCCCGGAAGTGGAAATGTCGCAACAAACCGAAGCCGAGCGCGAGCTGGCAGCACTGCTCGTGGAGAGCCTGAACCTGGAAGACGTGTCGGCCGCGCAGATCGACCCGGAAGCGGCCCTGTTCAACGAAGGCCTTGGCCTGGATTCCATCGATGCCCTGGAACTGGCGCTGGCCATCAGCAAGCGCTACGGCTTCCAGTTGCGCTCGGACAACGACGAAAACCGCCGGATCTTCGCCTCGCTGCGGGCGCTGTCGGCACACGTGCAGGCCAACAAGACACTCTGAGCGTGACGACCTCCGTAGCCCCGGATGACGACGGCGAGTCCGGCCTGCTGGCGGCGCTGCGGGTAGTCCTGCTGCTGGCCTATCCGGTGCTCTCGCATGTGGCGAGCCTGCGCAGCGATGGCATGTGGGCCGCCGCCGCCCTGGCCGGGTTGGTGGTGCTGTGCCTGCTTGCCCCGTTGGCCGCGCTGCGGGCCTGGGCATGGGCGACGCTGATGGTGCTGCTGGCCCTGCTTTACCGGCTGGGCGGTTCCTCGGTGGCCTGGATGCTGCTGCTGGCGCCGCCGGTGGTGTTCCCGCTGCTGGTTGGCTGGGGTTTTGCCCGTTCACTGTTGCCGGGCCGGATACCGCTGATATCGCGCATCGTGCAGGCGCTGTATGCGCGTGCCGGGATGCCGATGACCGAGGCGCTGGACCGCTACACGCGGCGGCTGACCGCGGCCTGGGCTGCCGTGCTCGGCCTGCTGGCGGCGATCAACCTGCTGCTGGCCATGCTGGCCGTGCCCAGTGGCCTGCTGGCCGCCTTTGGCATCCAGCCGTGGTGGCCGCTGAGTCACGAACAATGGTCGTGGGCCGCCAACATCGCCGACTGGGGCCTGATTGGCGGCTTCTTCGCACTGGAATATGCGGTGCGCGGGCAGCTGTTTCCGCAGCGGCCCTACCGCAATGCGCTGGATTTCATGCGGCAGATGGCGCAGCTGGGGCCGGGTTTCTGGCGCACGTTGCTGCGCTGAACAAGGGGGCTGCCGGTATCCTGTCCTGCCCAGCCCATTCAGCGGACGCCATGCAATTCAGCATTCCTCCCGACCATCCCTGTCTGCCCGGCCATTTCCCGGGCCGGCCGCTGGTCCCCGGCGTGGTGCTGCTGGAGCAGGTGCTGCGGGCGGTGAAAGCCGAGTTGGGCACCGAGGCGACAGGCTATCTGCGCCTGCCGCAGGTCAAGTTCATGGCCCCGTTGCTGCCGGGCCAGACCGCGCGGATCGAACTGGAAGGGCAGGCGCCGCACTGGAAATTCCGGGTGCTGCGCGATGCCGAGCTGCTGGTGCGGGGGAAACTGGTGCTGGAGGTGATCGGAGTGCGGCCGTGAACGCGGGCAGCTGGAAGCAGCGCCCCGAAGGCGGCGGACGTGCGGCCATCCGCTTGATCGGCGGCATCGCCCGCCATGGCGGGCGGCGCATCGCACGGGCCTGCCTGTATCCGATCACCGCCTATTTCTTCTGCGTGCGTGGCAGCGAGCGACGGGCCTCGCGTGACTACCTGCGGCGCGTACTCGGGCGTCCGGCGCGGGCCATCGACGTCGCCCGCCACATCCATACCTTTGCCGCCACCATCCTGGACCGGGTGTTCCTGCTTGCCGGCCGCCTGGATCTGTTCGACATCCGCACCGGCGGCACCAGCCACCTGCTGGAGCAGCTGGACAAGGGCCAGGGCGTGCTGGTGTTCGGTTCCCACCTGGGCAGTTTCGACGCCCTGCGCGCGCTGTCGCGGCAACGCCCGGACCTGAAGCTGAGGGTGCTGCTGGACCGCTCGCACAATGCCGCCATCACCGAGCTGCTGGCCGAGCTCGACCCGGCCCTGGCGGCCGGCATCATCGACGCCGGGCAGGACGGGCCGACGGTAGCGCTGGCCATCCAGCAGGCGCTGCAGGAGGGCGCAATGGTGTCGCTGCTGGCCGATCGCATCCGCCCCGGCGAAACCGCCGTCGCTGTGCCCCTGCTCGGCACGGCGGCCGTGTTCCCGGCCACACCGTGGCTGCTTGCCGGCGTGCTGAAGGTGCCGGTGGTGCTGGCGTTTGGCCTGTACCGCGGCGGCAACCGTTACGACCTGCTGTTCGAGCCGTTCGAGTCGGTCGTGCATCTCCCCCGCGCCACCCGCAATGCGGCACTGTCGGCGCTTATCCACCGTTACGTCGGCAGGCTGGAGCATCACCTGCGTGAGGCGCCCTACAACTGGTTCAATTTCTATGATTTCTGGCAATCCGAAGCTCCTTCGCACACTGCTGCCCGGGGCGGTGCTGGCCCTGCTGATGAGCCTGGCGATGCCGGGGCTGGCCAGCGGCATTGATGCGGCCACGATCCTGCGCCAGCTGGCGCAACCGGCGCCCAGCCAGACCGGCTTTGTCGAGTTGCGCGGCTCGGCGCTGCTGAAGGAGCCGCTGCGGGTCGAAGGCCAGTACCGGCGACCGGATGCCGGCACGCTGGTGCGTGAGGTGCGCACGCCGTATGCGGAAACGACGACCATCGCCGACAACCAGGTCACCATTGCACGCACCGGCAAGCCGCCGCGTGTGTTCTCGTTGCAGCGCGTGCCGGAACTGGCCGACCTGCAGGCCAGCTTCGGGGCGATGCTGGCCGGTGATCTCACCGCGCTGGAGCAGCGTTACCAGTTGCAACCCTCGGGCAGCGCGCAGCACTGGCAACTGGTGCTTACCCCCAGGGCAGAAGCCTTGCAGCGCCGCGTGCGCGCGGTGACCCTGCACGGTCAGGGCCGCGAGCTGCGCTGCATTGAAACCCAGCCGGCCAGGGGCGAACTGCAGCGCACGCTGCTGGGCGGTGCCGCCCGCGCCGCAGCCGACGTGCGTCAGGCCGATGCGCTGGCCGCGCTGTGTCATGACGGTGGCGCGCGTTGAAGCTGACCGCCCCCCGGCGCATCGCGCTGGCCATCGGCTGGTTGCTGTTGCTGGGCCTGCTGACCGCCTGGCTCAGCAGCCGCATCCAGGTCAGTGGTGACCTGCGCAAGTTCATGCCCGACGCGCGCACGCCGGCGCAGAAACTGCTGCTCGACGAACTGGGCGAAGGCCCCGGTGCGCGGCTGCTGCTGGTGGCGCTGTCGGCGGCAACGCCGGAGCAGTTGGCGGCGCAGTCGCGTGAACTGCGCGCCCAGCTCGCCGCCGATGACCAGTTTGAGCTGGTGGCCAATGGCGAGCAGGCAGGCCTTGAGGCGTTTCCCGCGCAGCTGCTGCCCTACCGCTACCTGATCGACGCATTGCCCGATGCGGCCTTCAGCAGCGAAACCTTGCGCGAGGAACTGCAGGCGCGCGTGCAGGACCTGGGTTCCCCGGCCGGTGGCCTGATCGAACCGCTGCTGTCCTCGGACCCGACATTGCAGACCCTGCGCGTGGCCGAGGCCTTGCAGCCGGCCACCGCGCCGCAGCGCATCGACGATGTCTGGTTTGACCATTCCGGCACGCAGGCGCTGCTGCTGTTGCAGACGCGCGCGGCAGGCTTCGACCCGGGGGCGCAGCAACAGGCGGTGGATACGATCACTGCGGCCTTTGCCGCCGTGTCCGGCGACAGCGGCAGCCGTATCGAGTTGAGCGGGCCGGGCGCGTTCTCGGTGAAGATCGGCAACCGCACCGCGCGGGAAGCCAGCACCATCGGCACGCTGGATACGCTGGGCATGATCCTGCTGCTGTGGGTGGCCTACCGCAGCTGGAAAATGCCGATCCTCGGCTTTCTGCCGCTGGCCAGTGCCGGCCTGGCAGGCTTGGCAGCAGTGGCCATCGGTTTTGATGGCGTGCACGGCATCACCATCGCCTTTGGCTTCACCCTGATCGGCGTGGTGCAGGACTACCCGATCCACTTCTTCAGCCACGAACGCCCCGGGCGTTCGTCGTGGGACAACGTGCGCGCGCTGTGGCCGACGCTGGGCACCGGCGTCATCGCCACCTGCATCGCCTACCTGACGTTCCTGTTCTCCGGCGTGGAAGGCCTGCGCCAGCTGTCGGTGTTCACCATCACCGCACTGGCCACGGCGGCCCTGGCCACGCGCTATCTGCTGCCGGCGCTGGTTGACCCGCCAACGCGGGACTTCGCCGATTCGGCCTTGCTCGCCCATGTGTGGGCGCATACCCGGCGGCTGCCGCGGCCGCGGTGGTCGCTGCTGGTGCTGGCCGTGCTGGCGCTGGGGGTGGTGATCTGGGCGCCGGGCGCGTTCTGGCAGAACGACCTGGGCCGGCTGACGCCGGTGGACCCGCAGGATCTGCAGCGCGATGCGGAACTGCGCAGCGAACTGGGGGCGCCGGATGTGCGCTATGTCATCGCCATCCATGGCGCGGATGCGCAGGCGGTACTGGCCGCCAGCGAACGCATGCGGCCGGCGCTGGATGCGCTGGTGGCGGGCAAGGCGCTGGCGCGTTACGACATGGCGGCGCGGTATCTGCCCAGTGCGGCGGTACAGCGCCAGCGTCAGCAGCAATTGCCGGACACCGCGACGTTGCGTGCCGCGTTGGCCGCAGCCGTTGCCGATACCCCGTTCCGCAGTGATGCCTTCGAGCCGTTCCTCGCCGATGTCAGCGCCGCGCGCACCGCCGCCGCGCTGCAGCCGCAGGATCTGCAGGGCACGCCGCTGGCCACCGCCGTGGACGGCCTGTTGTTGCAGGGCAAGGATCACGCCATTGCGCTGGTGTCGCTGAGTGGCCTTGAGGACGTGGATGCGGTGGCGGCCAGTGCACGCCTGCAGGGGGCGCAGCTGCTGGACCTGAAGGAAGCGTCCGAATCGCTGGTGGCCGACTACCGTGGCCGCGTGCTGATCGCGCTGGCGGTTGCGGTGCTGTTGTTGTCGGCCACGGTCTGGGCGGTGCTGCGTTCACCGCGCCGGGTACTGCGCGTATTGCTGCCGATGGTGTTGAGCACGCTGCTGGTGCTGGCGGTATTGCGCGGCCTGGGCGTTGAACTGAATCTGTTCCACCTGATCGGCCTGATCCTTGCCGCAGGCCTCGGGCTGGACTACGGCCTGTTCTTCGAGCATGCCGGCGACAGCCATGCCAGCCAGCTGCGGACGCTGCATGGGTTGCTGGTCTGCAGTGCCATGACCCTGCTGGTGTTCAGCCTGCTGGGCCTGTCATCCATTCCGGTCCTGCGAGCCATCGGCAGTACGGTGGCGCTGGGCGTGGTGTGTAATTTCGTGCTGGCGCTGCTGATCTCGCGCCATCCCTTGCAGGAGGTGCAACATGCTGGACCGTGATCGAATCCTGCAGCTGGTGCCACACCAGGGCAGCATGTGCCTGTGGGACCGCGTGTTGGCGTGGACCGATTCCACCATCACGCTGCAGGCGTTCAACCATCTGCACCCGGACCATCCGTTGCGTTGCGACGGCCAACTGGGGGCGATCCATCTGTGCGAATACGGCGCACAGGCCATGGCCGTGCATGGCGGCCTGCGTGCGAGCATGCACGGCGGTGCGGCGCGGCCCGGGGTGCTGGTCGCGCTGCGTGATGTACGCCTGCATGTGACCCGCATCGACACGCTGGCCGGCCCGTTGCAGGCCCACGCACAGGTGCTGGCGCAGACGCCGGAGAACCAGCAGTACGCTTTCACCCTGCATCATCACGACGAACTGCTGGCCGAAGGCCGCGCGGCAGTGATGCTGCAGTTGCCGTGAGTTTTTCTTCCAGGAACCCAATCCCATGAGCAAGCAACGACGTGCACTGGTCACCGGCGGCAGCGGTGACATCGGCGGCGCCATCTGCCGCCGGCTGGCCGCGGACGGGGCGCATGTCATCGTCCACGCCAATGCCCACCTGGCGCGGGCGCAGGCCGTGGTTGATGCCATCGTGGCCAGCGGCGGCAGCGCGCAGGCGGTGGCCTTCGATGTCGCCGATGACGTTGCCACCGCCGCCGCGCTGGAAGGGCTGCTGGCCGAGGGCAGCATCCAGATCGTGGTCAACAACGCCGGCATCCACGATGACGCGCCGATGGCGGGCATGGACGTGACGCGCTGGAAACGCGTGATCGACGTCAGCCTGCACGGTTTCTTCCATGTCACCCAGCCGTTGCTGCTGCCGATGGCGCGCACGCGCTGGGGCCGCATCGTCAGCGTCTCGTCGGTGGCGGCGGTACTGGGCAATCGCGGCCAGACCAACTACGCCGCGGCCAAGGCCGCGCTGCACGGCGCCAGCAAATCCCTGGCGCGGGAAATGGCCAGCCGCGGCATCAGCGTCAACGTGGTCGCGCCGGGGGTGATCGAAGGGCAGATGGCAGCTGCAGCGTTCCCGCCGGAAATGATCAAGCAGGCCGTTCCAGCTGCACGCGCCGGCACACCGGACGAAGTGGCCGCGCTGGTGGCATTCCTGTGCAGCGATGCCGCCGGCTACATCAACGGCCAGGTGATCGGCATCAACGGCGGCATGGGCTGAGGCTGGCCAGCGTGGTCAACGGGGCGGTGGTGCCATGTCCTCACCGTTGTCGATATCGTTGTCGATCAATGGTGGGTTGGCGCGGATGCGCCGGTACACCTCGCGAACGTGGCCGTGGCGCAACGCCAGCAGCACGATGTGGCTGGTGATGTTGTACAGGTCGCGCAGCGGCCGGAAATGGCTGGGCCGGAACCGCTCGTCAGTGGTGGCGCAGCGGTAACGTGATTCGATGGGCACCGACACGCAGCGCGTGCCCAGCTGGCGTGCCGCGGAAATGATGACCTGCGCTTCAAACACGAAGCCCTCGGCGGGGATGTCGCGCAGGGCGATGACATCGGCAGGATAGAAGCGCTGCCCGCTTTGGCTGTCGGCTACCTGGTAATGCGTACCCCAGGCGATGCCCCAGTCGCCGAATTCATTGGCCAGGCGACGGTGCCTGGGCTGCGACGCACGCTTGCGCAGACGCGCGCCGATGATGATGCAACCCGGGTGGCGGTTGGCGCTGGCGAGCAGGCGCGGCAGGTCCGAGGCGGCATGCTGGCCATCGCCGTCCAGGGTCAGCACGCCGCGCAGCCCGCGGCCGATTGCCTCGGCAAAACCGCTGCGCAGCGCTTCGCCCTTGCCTTTGCGTTGCCGATGGCGGAGCACGGTGATGGGCAGGCCGGCCAGGCACTGCGCGGTGTCGTCCTCGGAGCCATCGTCGACCACGATCACATGCGCAAAGCCCGCGGCCAGGACGCCGCTTGCCACCTCGCGGATGCGCAGCGCCTCGTTGAGCGCGGGAATCACCACCGCCACGTTGTCCAGTGACAGCAGCGGCTCAGCCATGGTGGATGCCCAGCTTCAACCATTGCTGCGGACCGGCCTGCAACCACAGGTCTTCGCGGTCCAGCGCAAGGGCTTCCAGCAGCGGCAGTGCCGGCTGCATGGCATTGCCGGCCAGGCGCTGCAGCAGTGCGCCGTGCGCTGTGGTGTCCGCCGTGGCGGGCGCTTCCGGCAACACGTCCAACTGCAGCGTCGGCAGGCCGATGCACGGCGTGCGTGACAACACCATGGCCACGCCCAGCAAGCCTTCACTCGGTGCCACCTGCGCCAGTGCGCCGCTGCCGGGGCCATCGTAGGCCACCAGCAGTACCGCTTCTTCGCCTGCCTGCAGTTGCACCATTGCCTCCAGCAACCCCTGCGCAAAGCTGTGCGGGCCGGCGCTGATGGCCGTGGCTGCGGCATGCGTGCCGGTGCCGATGGTCCAGTAACCGGCCGCGGCGTTGTGCACGGAGTTGTGGAACCGGGTGGGCGAGATGGCGGCCGGGTCATCGGCCAGCGTGGTGCACATGTAGTCGGTGATCGACTGCTCGCCATGGGTGGAGGTGAACACCGAGGACAGCGTTGCCGGCGCGCGATCGGCTGCGTCGCAGGCCGCCATTGCGGCTTCCAGCGCCACCGCCACGGTGAGCGGTGCACGGCGGCGTTCATTGGCGGCCAGCACCTGCGGTGAAGGCCGTGTGGCAGCGGTTTCGGGGAGGGTGCCGCTGCGCAGCAGCGCGCAGGCGCTGTCCCAGTCGGGCAGTCCGCCGCCCCAGAAGCCGATGCCCTCGATGGTTGCTTCGAGCATGTTCTATGCCGCCTTGCCGAAGACCAGCGAGCAGTTGTTGCCGCCGAAGCCGAAGGAGTTGTTCATGGCGTAACGGATATCCGCCTGTGCGTTGTCAAAACGTATCTGTGGCCCGCAGGCCGGGTCCGGGATTTCGCTGTTGAGCGTGCCCGGCAGCAATCCGTCGTCCAGCGCCAGCAGCGCGATCACCGATTCAACGATGCCGGCGGCGCCCAGCGTGTGGCCGGTCCAGCCCTTGGTGGAACTTGCATGCAGCGCGGGTGGAAACAGCGCCGCCACCGCCGCCGCTTCAATGCTGTCATTGGCCGGGGTGGAGGTGCCGTGCAGGTTCAGGTAACCGATATCGCCGGCGCGGATGCCGGCGCGGTCCAGCGCTGCCTGCATCGCCAGCCGGGCGCCAAGGCCTTCGGGGTGGGGCGCGGACATGTGGTGGGCATCGCTGGATTCACCGTAGCCGCACAACTGCAGCCCCGTGGCGGGCCCATCGGCGCGCTCAAGCACTGTAAAGCCACCGGCTTCGCCCAGCGACAGGCCGACGCGGCGCGCGTCGAACGGTTGGCAAGGGGTTGGCGCGACCAACTGCAGCGCGTTGAAGCCATACAGGACGCTGCCGCAGAGCGTGTCCACCCCGCCGACCAGTGCGGCATCGGCAATCCCGGCCTGGATCAGCCGCGCCGCCTGGGCAAATACCTTGGCGCTGGACGAACAGGCGGTGGCCACGGTGATGCAGGGGCCGTGCAGGCCGGTGGCCGCCTGGACGAAATCCCCCAGCGAATGCGGGGTGTGAATACGCGGGCGGTCCAGGTCGGCGGGAAAGCGCGGGGCGGGCGGGGCGGGCGGGGTGTCGCTCGCCATGCGTGCATAGGCTTCCTCGGTCGCGCCAATGCTCGAGGTGGAAGTGCCCACGACGATGGCCACGCGATGGGCACCGTGGCGCTTGACCACCTGCGCGATGGCCGTGCCGATCCCGTCATGCTGCAGCGCCATCCAGGCCAGCGCGTTGTTGCGACAGGCGTAGTCGGCAAGCTGGGGCGGAAGTTGTACTTCCTCCACGCCGGCCACGCGCCCGATCCAGCACGCCAGCGGCGCGTTGCCGAAATCATTGCGGCGCAGGCCGCTGCGTTTTTCCCGCAGGGCCTCCCGCAGTGCATCCAGCCCGGCGCCCACCGCCGTTGTGGCGGTGTGGGCCAGGATGTTCAAGCGCGCAGATGATGCAGAAGCAGGAGACACGTGCAGCTTCCAGTGTTCGGATGGGGCGTGAGTATATTGACGCTTCACCATGAATGGCCGGACAGCTTCGCAGGTGACGACACTGCCCAGCGTGCCATTGACGGTGTTTACGGCGTGAAGATGAACGTGAAAGCGCGCGTTACCGTGCTTCTGTTTGATGCGCGCCTTTCACCAGCGCCAACTTTCCGACACAATCCCTGAATTCTCAGGCAGGGCCAAGCCCGCTGACATGCAAGCCTACGTCTATAAAAGCCAACGCAAGCACGACACCTACGTCTACCTTGCAAAACGTGATGATTTCGATGCCATCCCGGCGGTGCTGGGCGACACGCTGGCGCCGTTCGCCTTCGTTCTGGAAGTGGCCCTGACGCCGGACCGGCGCCTGGCCCAGGCCGATGCCGCGCAGGTACGCGCCAATCTCACTGCCCACGGTTTTCATCTGCAGCTGCCACCCCAGCCGTTGGCGCCGGTGAAGGTTCCGCGCATCGACGGTCGCGATGACTGAAACCCTGCGTACCCGTAGCGTCGCCGTCGCGCTGGCGACTGGCTTGTTGCTGACACTGGCCACGGGTTTGGGTGGCTGGGTTGCCGCTGCCTGCGGTGTGTTGGCGCAACCGGCGTTCGCGCTGGGCCTGTCGTGGCTGCGCCGCAGCCGCGTGGTGCAGCCGCCGGCGGCAACACTCAAAAACGATGTACCGGGCTTGCTCGGCCTGTGGGCCGGCGGTGCGGCGATGGTCGCGCTGCTGGTGTCCTGGCCACTGGCCGCGCTGCATGACAGTGGCAGCCTGGCCGCGGTGCTGGCGCTGAGCGTGGCGGTCAGCGTGGCCGTGCTGGCGCTGTGGCGCACCTGGCCGCTGTGGCACGCCATGGAGCGTGAAGGCGGCGCATTGCGCGTGCACTCGCAGGCGCTGTCCGGCCGCGGGCTGGATTCCTGGCACGGCCTGGGCGCTGCGGCGATCCTGTTGCTGCTGTGTGCCGCCGTGGTGATCCCGGCCTGGCCGGGGCTGCTGGGCAATGGCCTGCGCTGGCCGCTGGCCATTGCGACGGCGGTGCTGGCACCGCTGCTGCATCACCTGTTGCAGGGCATGCGCGCGGCGCCCGCCGCTGCTGCCGCACCGGCCGAGACCGCTGCATTCGACCCCTTTGCCGAGGCGCTTGCCGGGCCGGTGCCACTGGAGCCGTTGGCGCAGCACGAGTTGGTGCCGCAGCTGTATGACGCCGCGCGCAGTGGTCGTGTGGACCGTGCGTTGCAGTTGCTCGACGCCGGCGCCGACCCGCAGGCGCAGCCGCCTGCCGAATCGCGCGACCAGCGCAGCCTGGCGGTGCTGGCCGCGGTGCTGCCGGACCTGCGCCTGTTGCGGTTGCTGATCAGCCGTGGCGTGGACGTCAACCAGTCCCATCGCGGCATGACCCCGCTGTTGGCCGCCACCCGCGACAGCTGGCACGGCCGCCCGGAAGCGGTGATGACCCTGCTGGCCAACGGCGCCGACCCGCGCGCCACCGACGCCGATGGCAACACCCCGCTTCATCACGCCGCACGCAGTTCTGATCCGGGCGTGGCCGCCTTGTTGCGTGATGCCGCCGCCGAGGTCGATGCGCTGAACAATGATGGCCACAGCCCGTTGGCGGTGGCCTGCCAGGCCGGCAACTGGCGCCTGGCCCGATTCCTGCTGGAGCGCGGCGCCAAGGTGGAGCCGGCCGACGGCGTACCTGTACTGGTGCCGGCCGCCGCCACCGAAGACGATGACCCGGCCGGCGTGCAGCTGCTGCTCAAGCACAAGGCGCGGCTGGATGCGCGTGACCGCCAGCGCCGCAGCGCGCTGCACGAGGCCGCCCTTGCCGGCCATGTCGATATCGTCGAAGCCCTGCTCAATGCCGGTGCCAACATCGAACCGCGCGACGCGGCCGGTCGCACGCCGTGGCTGGATGCGGCCGCGCAGGGCCATGCCGGCGTGCTGGAGCGCCTGCTTGCCCACCAGCCCGATGTCCACGCCGTCGATGGCGAAGGCAGTAATGCGGTGCTGCTGGCCTGCCGTGCCGAACAGGTCTCGGCGGCACTGATCCGGCGTCTGCTTGACCTGGGTATTGCTGCCGATGCAGTGGGCGCCGATGGCCGCCGTGCCATTGACCATGCTGCTGCGGCCGGGCGCTGGAGCATCGTATCGCTGCTGGATCCGGCCTATCCGCTGCCGGCGGCGGTGAGCGATGCCGCCAGTGCAGCGGCCGAAGGCGACGCCGGCGAGGCGATGCCGGTGCTCAACGACCGCGCGCCACTGGCGCTGCTGCGCGAAGCCCTGGTGTTCGGCAATGTCGATGGCATGGCGCCGCTGGCCAGGCTGTGCGCGGCCGACGAACTGGGTGGCCTGCTGCACGATCCGCAACTTGCGCTGCAGCCGCGTGTGGTGGATTGGCTGCTGGCCCACGGCGCCGCGCCGGAAGTGCGTGACGCCTGTTCCGACACCCCGATGTTCGCGCTGCTCTCGCGCGGGGTGGATGCGATTCCCACCTTGCAGGTGCTGCTCAAGCGCGGTGTTTCGCCGGCCGGTCGCGGCGGCCTGACCCGTCTGCTGGCCGCCTGCGTGCAGCACGACCACGGCTCGCGCGGTACCGAGCAGTTCGCGCTCGAACTGCTTGAGCGCGGCGCCGACCCGTATGCGCCGTCGCCGGCCGGCGACCCGGCGCTGTCACTGGCGGTGCGTCTTGGCTGGTTGAAGCTGCAGCACTGGCTGCTGCTCAATGGCGTTGATCGCGAAGCGCGTGACAGCCACGGCATGACCGCCTTGCACCTGGCCACCGCACTGGCACGCGAAGCCTCGTTGAAACTGTTGCTGCTGCAGGGTGCATCGCCCGATGCGCGTGCCGCCGACGGGCAGACGCCGCTGGGCGTTGCGTTGTCCAGCGGCCGTCGTGACCTGGCCGATTGGCTGGACTGGCGGGGCTGGGTGTTGCCGCTGCGCGCGCTGCGCGAGGCCGACGTGCCCGCCGCGGCGATGGCCGGTGATGCCGATGCGGTGCGCCGCCTGATCAACCTGGGCTTTGCCGTGGATGCGGTGGATGCACAGGGCTGCACCGGCCTGTTGCGTGCGGCCGGCGGCGGCCATGCCGCCGTCGTCGACCTGCTGCTGTCACGCGGCGCCGATCCGCAGCATGCGGCCGCCAGTGGCGCCACGCCGTTGTCGGCGGCGGTGAGCATGCGCCAGACCGATATCGTCGCGGCATTGCTCAATGCCGGTGCACAGCTTGAACATCGTTTGCCGGGCGGCGTCACCGTGTTGATGCTGGCCGCCGCGCTGGGCATGGCCGACATCGTCGCACGCCTGCTCACCGCCGGTGCCGACGTACATGCCGGTGACGATCAGCAACTGGCGCCGCTGCATTGCGCCGCGCTGTACGGCTTCACCTCGCGTGACCGCACCCGCCTGCTGGCCCTGCTGGATACCCTGCTGCTGGCCGGTGCCGAGCCGGACCAGGCCTCGGCCGGCACGGTGACGCCGTTGCTGCTGCTGCTGGGTGCGCGCGCTGAACCGGGCACGGATTGCGACGAACATGTGGTGCTGGCCGCGGTCGAGCGCCTGCTGGACGAAGAAGTGTCACTGGACGTGCGCGACCCGCGCGGTTTCGGCCCATTGCACCTGGCGGCACTGCACGGCCTGCCGTTGCTGGTGCAGCGCCTGCTGCGCGCGGGTGCCGACCCGGACATGCGCGACGCAATCAACCGCAGCCCCCGCGACATCGCCATCATGCGCGGCTTCATCGACGTGGCCGGCGAGTTCGAGCCGGCGGTACCGGGCGTATCGTCGATGGCACGGTTTCTGCGCGATCGGAATTAGAGCCGGGAATAGGGAATCGGGATTCGTAAGAGCGAAAGCAGAAGCCCAAGCCAAAGCCAAAGCCAAAGCCAAAGCCAAAGCCAAAGCCAAAGCCAAAGCCAAAGCACCCCTCCCCGGCCCCCCCCTGCTACGCAAGGGAGGGGGCGATTCGTGCGGCGATCAGATCGCAGTGCATCGGCGTTTCCCCCTCCCTTTCACCGAAGGTGAAGGGGAGGGCCGGGGAGGGGTGCAGTTGCTCCTGCTCTTGCGACTCCCCAACCCCGAATCCCTATTCCCGGCCTTCCCCAACATCCGCCTCAAACAGATGCATCAGGTCCGCACGGGCATCGCGTGAGGTCTGCATCACTGCGGCTTCGTCGTCGTAGACCAGGTGCTGGGCCTTGAGCAGTTGCTCGTCATGCTCGCGGAAGCGCTGCACATGGTCGCGGGCGATGTCGGCGGGGATGCCCAGCGCGGTCAACACGCGCTCGCTGGTTTCCAGGCTGGAGCCGAATACTTCGCGGAACGGTTCGGCCGACATGTCCAGCAGCTTCCAGGCGTGCTGGCGGTTGCGGGCGCGGGCCAGCACCGTTGCGCCGGGATACATGCGCCGCACCAGGCGCACCGCGCGCAGGTTGGTTTCGGCATCGTCCATGGCCATCACGAACACGCGGATGTGTTCGGAGCCGGCCGAGCGCAGCAGGTCCGGGCGGGTGGGATCGCCGTAGTACAGCTGGTTGCCGAAACGGCGCAGGTCTTCCACGGTGTCCGGGTCCGCCTCCAGCGCCACGAATGGAATGCGCTGAGCGGTCAGCAGGCGTGCCACGATCTGGCCAAAGCGGCCCATGCCGGCAATCAACACCTGCGGCCGCTGTGCACCGGCATCCTTCAAGGCGGCATCGGGCGCATGCTCCGGGCGTGGTGCCGGCTTGTGCAGCTGCAGGGCGCGCTGCAGGGCAATCATCAGCAACGGTGTGATCGCCATCGACAGGCTGACCACGGCCACCAGCCGGTCGTGGTTGATGCGGCCCAGCAGGTTCGCGCGCTGGGCTTCGTTGAACACCACAAAGGCAAACTCGCCGCCCAGCCACAACACGCTGCCCAGCATCAAGGCGCTGCGCAGGCTCATGCGTGCGGCCAGGCCCAGGGCGACCAGGATGGAGAACTTCACCACCAGCAGCACCGCCACGCCGCCAGCGATCAACAGGGGTTCGGCGGCCACGCGGGCAAGGTCGATGCCCATGCCCACCGCGATGAAGAACAAGCCCAGCAGCAGGCCCTTGAACGGCTCGATCTGCGATTCGATCTCGTGGCGGAATTCCGAATCGGCCAGCAGCACGCCGGCCACGAAGGCACCCAGGCTGGCGCTGAGCCCGGCTTCGGTCATGATCCACGCCGTGCCCAGCACCACCAGCAGGGCAGTGGCGGTGAACACTTCGGGCATGCGCGTGCGCGCCACGATGGCAAACAAGCGGCGCAGCACCGGGCGGCCCAGCACGATCACCAGCGCAAGCACGCCCAGCGCGATGCCGGCGTCCTGCCAGGTGAGGGTTTCGTTGCGCACGCCGCCCAGCAATGGAATGGCCGCCAGCAACGGAATGGCAATCAAGTCCTGGAACAACAGGATGGCGAAACCAAAGCGGCCGTAGTCGCTGTTCAGCGCCTTGTGTTCGGACAGCAGCTGCAGGCCCACCGCCGTGGACGACAAGGCCAGCGCGGTGCCGACCACCAGCGCGCTCTTCCAGTGGAAGTGATACATCAGCAGCAGCCCGCCGAGCACGCTGGCGGTGAGCAGCACCTGCACGCTGCCGCCACCGAACACCGGCCTGCGCATCACCATCAGGCGTGAAGGCGACAGCTCCAGCCCGATCAGGAACAGCAGCATCACCACGCCGATTTCGGCGGCATTGAGGATGCGGTCGGCATCCTGCACGAAGCCCAGCACATGCGGGCCCAGCACCACGCCGGCGGCCAGGTAGCCGAGCACCGCGCCCAGCCCGAAACGCTTGAATACCGGCACGGCGATCACCGCCGCCAGCAGCAGGACCAAGGCCAGTTCGAGACCGCCGCTATGCATGAAAACGTGCTCCGTGGGGCTGTGCAGGTGCACCGGAGTCACAGCGAAACCGGCGCGGACCATTATGCGGGTTGCCCCGTCAACGAAGACGAATGGCGGCCCAATCCATGTACGCCATGGCACCTGCGTGGGTTGACCCTGCCCGCCAACAGGGCCAGACTCGCCCGGCTGCCGGTCCTGCCGCAGCACCTTCCCGGAGTCCAACCCATGTCAAGCGACAGTCGAAGTCGACCTCGATCGACGCCAGCGGTGATGAACGCCTGAAGGGGATGGTTCGTCAGTGCAGGTGTTGCGTGGTCGCAACGCAAACAGGCGAATCAACATGAACCAGAAGCAGCTCCTGCGCCCGGTGGTCGATGCGGCCACCCTGAGCGCACCTCTTGCCGATTTCAACACCGCCGACGCGGTGGAATACCTCAATACCCTGACGCTGCCCAAGGCGGCCGACACGCTGGCGGCGTTGAGTTTGCCGCGTGCGGTCAAGTTGCTGGAAGCCCCGGAGCTGCAGCGCGCAGGGGCGCTGGTGGCGGCGCTGGCACCGGCCCGTGCGGCCGCGTTGCTCGGCTTGATGGCCGATGACCGTGCCACCGACATCGTCCACGAACTCGATGCCGATGAACGCGCACGGCTGATTCCGCTGCTCACGCCTGAAGCCCGGCAATCGATCCAGCTGCTGCTGAGCTACCCGCCCAACACCGCCGGTGCCTTGATGACCACCGAGTTCGTCGGTGTGCCGGCGGATTGGACGGTCGCGCAGACGTTGCAGCACATCCGCGAAGTGGAGCGCACCCGCGAGACGGTCTATGCCATCTACGTGCTCGAGCCGCAGACCAACCGGCTGCAGCAGGTGGTGACCATGCGCCGGCTGATCACGGGTGCCCCGGAGGATTCCATTCTCGACGTGGCCCAGGTGAATCCACCTGTGACCGTTGATGCGTTGCTGGACCAGGAAGAAGTGGCGCAGTTGATCCGGCGCCACGACCTGTTGGCGATCCCGGTGGTGGACGCGCAGCAGCAGATGCTGGGCATCGTCACCGTGGACGACATCCTTGATGCGCTCATCGAGGAATCCACCGAGGACGTACACAAGTTCGGCGGCATGGAGGCACTGGACAAGCCGTACATGCAGATCGGCTTCTTCGAGATGCTGCGCAAGCGTGCCGGCTGGCTGAGCGTGCTGTTTCTCGGCGAGATGCTCACCGCCAGTGCCATGCAGCACTACGAGGACGAACTGGCGCGCGCGGTGGTGCTGACCCTGTTCATCCCGCTGATCATGAGCTCCGGCGGCAACTCCGGCTCGCAGGCGACCTCACTGCTGATCCGCTCGCTGGCGCTGCGCGAACTGCGCCTGCGCGACTGGTGGAAGGTGGCGCTGCGCGAACTGCCGACCGGCGTGGTGCTGGGCAGCATCCTCGGCACCCTGGCCATCATCCGCATCACCGTGTGGCAGTTGGGCGGCCTGCACGATTACGGCGAGCATTGGGTGCTGCTGGCCCTGACCATTGGCGCGGCGTTGATCGGCATCGTCACGTTTGGATCGCTGTCCGGCTCGATGCTGCCCTTCATCCTCAAGCGCCTGGGCTTTGACCCGGCCAGTGCCTCGGCCCCGTTCGTGGCCACGCTGGTGGATGTGACCGGACTGGTCATCTATTTCAGCATCGCCGCGATGATTTTGAGCGGGACGTTGTTGTAGAGCGGGGATTGGGGAATGGGGATTCGCTGAAGCCGGGAGTGGGGAATGGGGATTGGGGAGTCGTAGGAGCAAAAGCAGAAGCAAAAGCAGAAGCCAAAGCAGAAGCCAAAGCAGAAGCACCCCTCCCCGGCCCTCCCCTTGGCCTTCGTCCAAAGGGAGGGAGGTGGTTCGTGCGTTTGGCCAGACCATCAGATCGCAACGCGCCTGCCGTTCCCCCTCCCTTGCGAAGCAGGGGAGGGCCGGGGAGGGGTGCGGTTGTTTTTGCCGTTGCTCTTGCTCTTGCTGTTGCCCTTGCCCTTGCTCTTGCTCTTGCTCTTGCGAATCCCTAATCCCCATTCCCTAATCCCGGCTTTAGCGAATCCCTAATCCCCATTCCCTAATCCCAGCCATTGATCCAAAGCAAGCCGAACGTCCATCCACCCGTGTACCTTTGACCACGTTCCCGCAACTGGCGTCGTCATGAGCACTTATCACCTGCAGACCGTATTCCGCCCCCGTTCGGTTGCCGTCATCGGCGGCAGTCCACGCGAGCGTTCCGCAGGGCGGGCGGTGGTGCGCAATCTGCGGGCCGGGGGCTTTGCCGGGCAGATCGGCTGGGTCAACCCGCGGCATGCCGAAATCGACGGCATGCGCACGGTCAAGAAGCTCAAGGACCTGCCGTGGATACCGGACCTGGTCGTCATCACCGCACCGGCATCGATGGTGCCGCAGGTCGTTGCGCAGGCCGCCGAACTGGGCGTGGCCGCGGCCATCCTGCTCACCGCCGGGCTGGGCAAGGGCCCGGGCTCACTCGCGGCACAAGTTGAGGCCGCAGCGCGGCCCAAGGGCATGCGTGTGCTGGGCCCGCATTGCCTGGGGGTGATCGCGCCGCATGCACGGCTCAATGCCAGCATCGCCGCACACACGCCGCAGGCCGGTGACCTTGCGCTGATTTCCGAATCCAGCGCCATTGCCGCGGCGCTGGTGGAGTGGGGCGTGGCGCGCTCGATCGGCTTTTCCGGCGTGGTGTCGCTGGGCGATGCGTTGGACGTGGACTTCGGCGACCTGCTCGACTATTTCGCTTCGGACTACCGCACCCGCGCCATCCTGCTGTACGTCGATCAGATCAGCGATGCGCGCAAGTTCATGTCCGCCGCGCGTGCAGCGGCGCGTGCCAAGCCGGTGGTGGTGGTCAAATCCGGCCGCCAGCCCACCTGCAACGGCCAGGGCATCACCACGCATTCGCAGGCGCTGGCCGCGTCCGATGCGGTGTACGGCGCGGCGTTCAACCGCGCTGGCCTGCTGCGGGTGAATGCACTGGACGAGTTGTTCACCGCCGCCGAAACCCTGGGCCGGTTGGGCACGTTCCCGGGCCGGCGCCTGGCCATCCTCAGCAACGGTGGTGGCGTTGGCCGCCTGGCGGTGGACCAGTTGCAGGCCCTGGGTGGCTCGCTGGCCGAACTGTCGCCGGCCACCGTCGCGCAGCTGGACAAGGTGCTGCCGGAAGGCTGGTCGCGTGACAACCCGGTGGACATCGTGGTCGATGCCGATGGCGGGCGTTATGCCTCGGCCATTGAAGCCCTGCTGTCCGACGATGCCAACGATGCGGTGCTGGTGATCAATGTGCCGACCGCCTTCACCTCGTCGGCCGATGCTGCCCAGGCACTCACCCACACGCTGGGCCTGCGCTCGCGGCAGCTGCGGGAGAAGCCGGTATTCGCGGTATGGCTGGGCAACGATGACCGCGCCACGGTCACGCTCAACACCGCACGCGTGCCGACCTATCCCAGCGAAGCCGAGGCCGTGCGCGGCTTTCAGCACCTGGTGAAGTACCGCGAGGCGCAGGCGGCGCTGATGGAAACCCCGCCCAGCCTGCCGGCGGATTTCGTGGTGGATGTCGCCGCCGCGCGCGCCGTGGTGGAGGCCGCGCTGGCCAACAACCAGCAATGGCTCGACCCGGTTGCCACGCATGCGTTGCTGCAGGCCTACGGCATCCCTTCGCTGGAAGTGATGGTGGCGCGCGATGCGCATGAGGCCATGGACCTTGCGCAGCCGCTGCTGGAAAAGGGCAAGAGCGTGGCGGTGAAGATCTTCTCGCCCGACATCCCGCACAAATCCGAAGTGGACGGCGTGCGCCTGAACCTGAGCACCTTGCCGGCGGTACAGGCGGCGGCCACGTCCATCCTCAAGCGTGCGCGCGAACTGCGGCCGCAGGCACGCATCGAAGGGGTGATGGTGCAGCCCAGCCTGCAGCGGCCCAAGGCGCGCGAACTGATCGCCGGCATTGCCGACGATCCCGTGTTCGGCCCGGTGCTGGTGTTCGGCCGTGGCGGCACGGCGGTGGAAGTCATCGACGACAAGACCCTGGCGTTGCCGCCGCTGGACCTGCGGCTTGCGCACGAAGTGATTGGCCGCACCCGGGTGTCGCGCATTCTCAAGGCCTATGGCGATGTGCCGGCCGCCGACGAGCGCGCGGTGGCGTTGGTGCTGGTCAAACTGGCACAGCTGGCGGCGGATATTCCGGAAATCCGCACCCTCGACCTCAACCCGTTGCTGGCCGACCGCAACGGCGTGATTGCGCTGGATGCCCGCATTGCCATCACTCCGGTCAAGCGCCTGCACAAGGGCCGCGGCCACCCGCGTTTTGCGATCTTCCCGTATCCCACCGAATGGGAGCACACCATCGCGCTCTCCGATGGTGGCAAGGCCTTCATCCGCCCGGTGCGGCCGGAGGACGATGCCTTGTTCCGCGCGTTCTTCGCGCGCGTCACCGACGACGACCTGCGGCTGCGTTTTTTCCAGTCGGTGAAGCATTTCAGCCACGAGTTCATTGCCCGCCTCACCCAGCTCGACTACGCGCGTTCCATTGCGCTGGTCGCCATCGACCCGAAGAGTGGCGACATGCTCGGCGCGGTGCGGCTGCATGCCGATGCGGACTACAACCGCGGCGAGTACGGCATCCTGATCCGCTCCGACCTCAAGGGCCATGGCATCGGCTGGAAGCTGATGCAGATCATGATCGAGTACGCACGCTGGCAGGGCTTGAACATGGTGGAAGGCCAGGTGCTGCGCGAGAACACCACCATGCTGGCCATGTGCCAGAGCCTGGGGTTCAAGGTGAAATCCGACCCGGACGATTCGACGCTGATGAATGTCACGCTGCCGGTGACCGAGAGCGCGCCGTAGCGGGGGATGCTCCGCTGAAGTTTTTCAGGCGAGCGTGTTGAGCAGGTCGTGGTATTGCCGGAATGACTGAAAGGCACCCCTCCCCGACCCTCCCCTGCGCTTCGCGCAAGGGAGGGGGTGGTTCTGCGTCATCGGTCGGATTGCAGTGCAGGCCGCTTGTCTCCCTCCCTTTGCCGCAGGCAAGGGGAGGGCCGGGGAGGGGTGCTGTTCGCCGTAGCAACAAACCGCTCATTCCCCACAACGTTCCAGCCATGACGCTGCCAGCCGGGCCTGGCCGGTTCAAACTAGCGCCATGGACATCACCCCGACCGGCAACAACCCCGGAAAAATCCCCCTGCTGCTGCTTCCCGGCCTGTTGAACGACGCCACCCTGTGGCGCGCGCAGTTGGACGCACTGGCCGACATCGCCGATTGCCAGGTGGGCGATCTCACCCGTTACGACTCCTTGCGTGCTACCGCCGAAGCCGTGCTGTCGCATGCACCGGACCAGTTCGCCCTGGCCGGGTTCTCGCTTGGCGGCTACATCGCGCAGGAGATCCTGCGTATCGCACCGGAGCGGGTCACGCGACTGGCCTTGCTGGACACCTCGTTCAAACCCGACTCGCCCGAGCGTGCGGCGCAACGGTTGGCGCAGCAGAACAGCGTGCGCCTGCCCGGTACCTTCCACGGCTTCGGCGACAAGCTGATGCGCAGCTACATCGATGCCTCACGCCTGGACGATCACGCACTGATCGATACCGTGCGTGGCATGACCGCACGACTGGGCGCGGAAGTGTTCCTGCGCCAGAGCCGCATCGAACGCATCGATGGCAGCGAGGTACTGCGCGCGTGGCGCAAGCCAACCGTGGTGATCTGTGGCCGCAACGACGCGATCACACCGTTGGCGGTGAGCGAGCAGATGGCGGCGTTGCTGCCGCAGTCCACCTTGGTGGTGATTGACGACTGCGGGCATCTGGCGCCGCTGGAAAAACCCGAGCAGGTGAGTGCGGCCATGCGCGCGTGGCTGCTGCAGGAGGCGGGCGCCTGAGCGCCGCAACCACGCATCGGGGCTGCATCAGTAGGTGAACGCGTCGCGGTGTTTGCGGATGAAATCCGGCCACCGCACGGGTTCGCGGCCGGTGATCTGCTGGAAGTTGTCATGCGTCTGTTCGATGCCGGGGACGCGGCGTTCGGCAACACGGCGGAAGTTGTCGGCCACGCACTCCATGTAGGCCATCTCGGCGCCGGCCCTGCGCATGTCTTCCAGGAAAACCTCCGGGCTCAGGGCGTCATAGCGGAACGGCTGGCCGAGCAGTTCGCTCATCAACGAGGCAACCTCGCCGTAGGATTTCACATCGTAGCCAAGCCGGTAGGTCTGCCCGGCATGCCGCTGCGGCCACAACAGCGCCTGCGCGGCCACGGCGGCGACGTCCTCACCGTCTACCCAGCTGAAACGCGCATCGCCGGTGTATTGCCGGATCACACCGGAAACCACCGCACGCGTGCCGTCGTAACTCAGCAGGTTCTGCATGAAGGCCTCGGGCCGCAGATGGGTGAAGGAGAAACCGTGCCACTCGATGTAGCGCTCCACCAACTGGTGCCATGCCCAGTGGCCGATGCTCGCGTCGTCGCCACCGCATGCGCCCAGGTGCACCACATGCTGCACACCCGCCTGTTTGGCCGCGTCCAGGAACACCTTGCTCTGGCGCAGCATGTCCACGCTGTAGCCAGTGACCAGGAACACGCGGTCGATGCCCTGCAGCGCCGGCAGCAAGCTGTCTTCCCGGTCGAAGTCGAGCATCACGGTGCGGACCCCTTGCGCCTGCAGCGCTGCGGCCCTGGCCGCCGAGCGCACGGCTGCAACCGGCGTGACGATGTTTTCAAGGACGAGATTTCTCAACACTTCCGCGCCGATCTGGCCGGTTGCGCCGGTGACGAGGACGGTGGGGCGTTCGTGGGTCATGGGCTGCCTGGGTGCGCTTGCTCGGGGAATGCGGGCAGCCTATCGTGGCCGCAGATTCCGTTCCGCGATGTTTTCTATCGTTTTTACGGAATCAGATTCCCGAATAAAGGCGCCGCTGACTGATGCATCCTTCCGAACGCTTGAAAGGCCTTGATGTGTTTGTCTGTGTCGCCGAAGCGGGAAGCTTCACCGCGGCAGCGGAGCGGCTGCACCTGACCGCCTCGGCGGTTGGCAAATCCATCGCGCGGCTGGAGGAACGGCTGGGCCGCCGCCTGCTCCATCGCACGACGCGGCGCATGTCGCTGACCGAGGCGGGCATCGCTTTCCACAAAACCTGCATTGCGGTGCTGGCCGAGCTGGAAGAAGCAGAAGTGGCATTGCGCGCGGAAGACACCGAGCCCAGTGGTCGCGTGCGCATCGACCTGCCGGCCGCATTCGGAAGGCTGCAGGCGCTTCCGATCATCCTGGGTTTCTCCCAGGCGTATCCGTTGGCACGGCCACAGGTGTCGTTCTCCGACCGCTTCATCGACCCGGTCGAGGACGGCGTGGACATCCTCGTGCGCATCGGTGGCCCCGCTGCCTGGTCACCGCAGCTGGAACACCGCCTGCTGGGGCATGAGCGGCATGTGTTCTGCGCGGCGCCGGCCTATCTGGCAACGCACGGTAGGCCGGCAACGGCGCAGGATCTGCTCGCCCACCGCTGCATTGCCTACGGCCGCGCGGATGGTTCCATCAGTCCGTGGCGCTTTGCCGGGGAAATGCCCGGCGAGGCCGAGCACCGCGTGATGCCGTCGCCATTGGTGGTAGGCGATGGCGAAGGCCAGGTCACCGCGGCGCTGGTGGGCTGCGGCATCGTGCAGCTGCCCACCTGGCTGGTGCGCAGCCACCTTGAGGACGGCACGCTGGTGGAGGTGCTGCCGCAGCTGGCCGCTGAAGGCTTGCCGCTCACCCTGGCATGGATGAAAAGCCGCCAGGCGCTGCCCACAGTCAGCGCACTGCTGGAAACCCTGGCCGATGGACTGGCGCGGCGTATCCGCTGATGGAAGCAAGCCGCGCCGGGTGAGGGCGATGCGGGGGCTCAATCCCAGTCTGGTGCGATACCTTCCGGGTTGGCCACGCGCTCGCCGCGATCCAGCGTTGCGATCTGCGCCATATCCTGCGCATCCAAACGCAGCTCGGCTGCTTTCAAATTGCCTGCCAGGTTCTCGCGGCGCGTCGATGACGGAATCACCGAATAGCCCTGCTGCAGCGCCCAGGCCAATGCCACCTGCGCGGTGGTTGCCTGATGCCTGCGTGCGATCGCTTCGATCACAGGGTCGTTCAACACCGCGCCGTAGGCCAGGCTCATGAACGCGGTGACGTGGATGCCCTGTTCGCGCAGGTAGGCGATCAACGCGCGGTTCTGCAGGTATGGATGCACTTCGATTTGATTGGTGGCAATCGCGTCGGCGCCAAGAATGTCGATGGCCTGGCGCGTCAGCGCGATGGTGAAGTTGGAAACGCCAATCGCCCTGGTCAGGCCCTGCGACCTGGCTTCGGTCAGTGCACCGAGGAACTCGCGCATCGGCACGGCATTGTTCGGCGACGGCCAATGAATCAAAGCCAGATCAACATGGTCGGTGCGCAGCTTGCGCAGGCTTTCGCGCAGGCTGGTGAGCAGATCATCGTGATGGAAGTTCTCGATCCAGATCTTGGTGGTCAGGAACAATGCGTCGCGCGGCACGTCGCTGCTCGCCAGCGCATCGCCGAGGTCGGCTTCGTTGTCGTAGATCTGCGCGGTGTCGAAGGCGCGGTAGCCCAGCGTCAGCGCATTGTGTACGGAGTCGGTAAGCACCTGGCCTTTCAGGCGGTAGGTGCCAAGGCCGATGGACGGAACAGTCATTGCATTTCTCCAGAGAGCACGCGATGCAGACAACGCCATGCATCGCAAACAGAAAGTAGTAAGCGATCAGTGCGCGGCAACGGCAATGCCATCGGCACGCGCATCCACACCGTCGCGGCGATCCAGGCGGCCGCTGAGTACGGTCAGTGCATACGCGCCGACCACGACCAGCGCGCCCAGCCACGGCGTATGCATCAGGCCGATGTGGTCAACCACCAGCCCGCCCAGCGAGGCACCCAGCGCGATGCCGATGTTGAACGCGGCAATGTTCAGGCCCGAGGCGACATCGGCGGCCTGCGGCACAAAGCGCTGCGCCTGCTTGACCACATACACCTGCAGGCCCGGCACGTTGCCGAAAGCCACCGCGCCCAGCGCCAGCACCGTCAGCAGCACCAACCAGGTGTTGTAGGCGGTGAAGGTAAGCACAAACAACACCAGCGCCAGCAACGCGAAGATGCGCTTGAGTGCGGCAATCGGGCCAAGACGGTCGGCCAGGCGTCCGCCCCACAGATTGCCGATGGCCACCGATACGCCGTACACCAGCAGCACCAGGCTCACCGCATTGGCGGAGAAGCCGGTCACGTCCTGCAGGATCGAGGCCAGATAGGTGAAGGACAGGAAGGTGCCGCCGTAGCCCAACGCGGTAATCGCATAGACCAGCAACAAGCGCGGCTGCGCCAGCACCGCGAACTGCTGGCCGAATGTGGCCGGCGCGCTGCGCGGCAGGTTGCGCGGTACAAACAGCAGGCTGCCGATCAATGCGATCACGCCCAAGGCGGCAACGGCCAGGAAGGTCGCGCGCCAGCCCAGGTGCTGGCCAATGAAGGTGCCCAGCGGCACGCCGGTGACCAGTGCCACGGTCAGGCCGGTGAACATGATGGCGATCGCACTGGCGGCTTTTTCCTTTGGCACCACCGAGGTGGCGATGATCGAGCCGATGGAAAAGAACACGCCGTGCGCGAGGCCGGTGAGCACGCGCGCCACGATCAGCGAACCGTAGCCGGGTGACATCCAGGCAATCAGGTTGCCAACGGTGAACAACACCATCAGCGCAACCAGCAGCGCCTTGCGCGGCACCCGCCCGGTGAGCGCGGTGAGCGCCGGGGCACCCACCGCCACGCCCAGCGCATACAGGGAGACCAACAGACCCGCCGAGGGCAGGCTGACGTGGAGGTCGGCGGCAATGGTCGGGATCAGCCCGACGATGACGAACTCGGTGGTGCCGATGGCGAACGCACCCAGCGTCAGCGCCAACAGAGCAAGGGGGATGCCACGGGACATGGGCGTTTCCGGGAAGGGACGAGGCTGCGCAGTCTGGGTGCCCAACTCTTGCCGAAAAAGCCGTCTTCACGCCAATGACTGTTGATTCGTAGTCAATAATGTCCCGTCTTCCGGCAGGCGCGCCCATGAAAACCACGCTCGACGAAATGCAGGCCTTCATCGCGGTGATCGACGCCGGTTCCATCACCGCCGCGGCCGAGCAGCTGCAGCAGACCACGTCCGGCGTCAGCCGGGCGTTGGCGCGGCTGGAAGAGAAGCTGGGCACCACCTTGCTGACCCGCACTACCCGTCGCCTGCACCTGACCGAAGAAGGCGAGGCCTTCCTGGCGCAATCGCGCGCCATCGTCGCCTCGGTGGAGGCGGCCGAAGCGCAGATTGCCGCACGCCGTGAGCGGCCATCCGGTCGCCTGCGCGTGGATGCGGCCATGCCGTTCGTGCTGCATGTCATCGCACCGCTGGTGGCCGGTTACCGCGCCCGCTACCCGGAGGTCGCGCTGGAGCTCAACAGCAGCGAGCGCTACATCGACCTGCTCGAACGCCGCACCGACGTGGCGATCCGCATCGGGCCGCTGGCGGATTCCACCCTGCACGCGCGGCCGTTGGCGCACAGCCGCCTGCGCGTACTCGCCAGCCCGGCGTATCTGCAACAGCACGGCACGCCAAGGAACCTGGCACGGCTGCGCGAGCATGCCCTGCTGGGCTTCAACGAACCGGATTCATTGAACCACTGGCCATTGCGCGAAGAGGACGGCACGTTGCTGCATGTACGCCCGGTGCTGGCAGTGTCCAGCGGCGAAACCCTGCGCCGGCTGGCGCTGGAAGGCGTGGGCATCGTCTGCCTGTCCGACTTCATGACCGAACGCGACCGCGAAGCCGGCACGCTGCTGGAAGTGCTGCCCAAACAGACCGTGGAAGTACGCCAACCGATCCACGCCGTGTACTACCGCAACACCGCGGTATCCGCGCGGATAACCTCGTTCCTGGATTATCTGGCGCAGGCACTGGCGAACGCATCGTTTGCGCGGTGAGACGCAGCGAAGCCGCTTCGCTTGAGCCCCTCTCCCCGTTGCGGGAGAGGGGTTGGGGAGAGGGGAGATCGAAGTAGGTTTGATGATTGAGCATTCGGCTTTCCGAAGTCATTGGCTAAGCCAACAGCCAAAGCCAAAAAATCATAAGCCAAAGCCAAAAAAGCCAAAGGCCAAAGCTCCCCTCATCCACCCCTGCGGGACACCTTCCCCCAAAAAGGGGGCTGCAGTCCCGCGCGCGGGAGAAGTGAAACAAGAGCCGCGTCCGCGTGAGCGTCACATTGTCCGCGCTGCTCCCTCAGCAGGTGCTTTGGCTGCTTCGCTTATTCGCTTAAGCCCCTCTCCCCTAGCGGGAGAGGGGTTGGGGAGAGGGGAGATCGAAGTAGGTTTGATGATTGATCACCGTACTTTCCGAAGCCATTCGCAAAGCCAAAAATCAAAAGCCAAAGCCAAAGCCAAAGCCAAAGCCAAAGCCAAAGCCAAAGCCAAAGCCAAAGCCAAAGCTCCCCTCATCCGCCCCTGCGGCGCACCTTCTCCCGCACGCGGGAGAAGGGAAGCAAGCACAGCCGGCGCAGCAATCGCAGCAAGCACAGTCACCACCACTGGTCACTCTGTCGCGCTGAAAACCTGTGATCAAAGTACCAACGCATCCGCGTGCATCCGCGCTACATGCACTGCGCGCCACAAACACTCAGCACACCACCCACTCAATGCATCTGCGCGTGGTGCCAGGCATGCCGCACCAGCCAGCGGGCTTCATCCCATGGCACTGCAAGCGTGGGCTGGTGGCGGTGGTAACTGTCCTGCAGTGCGCGGTAGAGCTGCTCTTCGCTGGCGCGTGGGTAGGCCTGGTAAACGTCGTAGCCCATTTCCAGCAGGCGCCGGTAATGGTCGAAGTCGTGATGGCCAAGACGGCCGATGGCATGCACGCTGCGCCAATAGGCGAGCTCGGCGTCACGGTTGAAATCGCGCTGGGCTGCGGATGTGGTCTTCATGGGTAGGACTCCATTCGCGGTCTACCCCCTGTCTGGCCGATGCTACGGCGCGCCTTCCCTGGCGTCCAATCGTTGCCGCATTCAGCTTTGTTCAGCGCTGGCCTGGTCCAGCTGGGTGATTTCCTGTGCCGACAGCACCAGTTGTGCTGCCGCCAGCACGTCGTGCAACTGCTTGACGCTGGTGGCACTGACGATGGGCGCGGTGATGCCGGGGCGGGCGATCAACCAGGCCAGCGCCACCTGTGCCGGTGTGGCGCGGTGCTTGGCGGCCAGATCGTCCAGTGCGGTGAGAATGCGCAGGCCGCGCGGGTTGATGTAGCGCTCCACCACCTTGGCACCGCGTGCGCTGCTCTTGGCCGCGTCGTCGGCGTGGCGGTACTTGCCGGTGAGAAAGCCACTGGCCAGCGAGTAGTAGCTGATCACGCCCAGGCCGTGTTCGCGTGCCACGGGTTCCAGCTCGGCCTCGTAGCCGGCGCGGTCATGGAGGTTGTATTCCGGTTGCAGCGTTTCGTAACGCGGCAGGTGGTAGTCGGCCGATACCTTCAGTGCATCGCGCAGGCGCGCGGCGCTGTAATTGGATGCGCCGATGGCGCGCACCTTGCCGGCATCGATCAGGCGCGCAAACGCGCCGAGGGTTTCTTCCAGCGGCACCGACTCATCGTCTTCATGCGCCTGGTACAGGTCGATCACATCGGTCTGCAGGCGGCGCAGCGAATCCTCGACGGCTTCGTTGATGTTGTCCGCCGACAGGCCCGGGTGCTCGGCCCATTTGGCCACCTTGGTGGCGATGAGCACCCGCTCGCGCTTGCCGCTGCGCTGCAGCCAGCGGCCGATGATGGTTTCCGATTCACCGCCGCGGTTGCCCGGCACCCAGGCCGGATAGACGTCGGCGGTGTCGATCAGGTTGAAGCCGGCATCGACAAAGGCATCGAGCAGGGCGAAGGATGTCTTTTCATCGGCACTCCAGCCGAAAACATTGCCGCCGAAGGCGATGGGGCTGGACTGCAGGCCGGAGCGACCCAGTTCGCGGAGCTGTGTCATGTGCTTCTCCCTGTTTTTTCTCCAAGCCTTGCAGCATAGACGCAGATGGTTCCGCTGCGATGGCAGTGCGAGCGAAAACAGCGTTCCGCATTGCTTTTGTCTGCTAACGCAATGTGAACATTCGCGACGCATTGCCAGCGATTCAACGCGTGCTAGGCTCGCGCCACACCAAAGCCGGAGTCCGTGATGAACAAGCCAGTCCCGTTGCTGTGCGCCTGTCTGCTGGGTATGGGCACGTTGATGTCAAGCCTGCCTGCGATGTCCCAGGACAGTGCAGTTGCTGCAGCCGCAACCGACATCCAGGTGCCGCCGGTGCTGCAGGCCGCGGTGGCCAACAGTGCACGCACGCCGGCCAACGTCGCGCGTGATGAATACCGCCATCCTGCGCAGACGCTGGCGTTCTTCGGCGTGCAGCCGCAACAGACGGTGATCGAGATCACCCCGGGCGGCGGTTGGTATTCGGAAATCCTGGCGCCCTACCTGCGCGAGAACGGCCAGTACGTGGCGGCGGTGGTTGACCCGACGGCGTTGCCGGCCGGTGGTGGGCGCGATTACCAGCAACGTTCGCGCGATGGGCTGGCCAAGAAGTTCGCCGAAGCGCCGGCGCAGTTCGACCGCGCCACCGAAGTAGCCTACGACCCGGCCGCGCCGGTGCTGGGCAAGCCGGCCTCGGCCGATGTGGTGCTGACCTTCCGCAACGTGCACAACTGGCGCGCCAATGGCCAGGCCGAAGGCCTGTTCCGCGCGTTCTTTGACGTGCTCAAGCCCGGTGGCGTGCTGGGCGTGGTCGAGCACCGCGCCAAGGCCGACGTGCCGGCCGATGACACGAGCGGCTACGTCGGCCAGGCGCAGGTCATCGCGATGGCTGAAGCGGCCGGCTTCAAGCTCGATGCCAGCAGTGAGGTCAACGCCAACCCGCGCGACACCAAGGATCACCCCAAGGGCGTGTGGATGCTGCCACCGTCCAACAGCCATGACGCCGCCGACGCCGCCAAGTACAAGGCCATCGGCGAGAGCGACCGGATGACGCTGCGTTTCATCAAGCCCTGAAACGTCAACGGATGATCATGCGGGAGGCGCGAGCATGCGCCTCCCGCGTTTGTTTCAGGCAGCGGTGGACATGCGGCGGTAGACGGGATGCTGCCGGCACAGTGCGGTGACCTGCCCGGCCACGCGTTCGCGCACGCGCTGCTGCACCGCTTCGCCCTGCTCCAGCGACTCCAGCACATCGCATACCCAGTGCGCGAGCAGCTCGCACTCCAGCACGCCGAAGCCACGGGTGGTGACCGCCGGCGTGCCCAGGCGGATGCCGGAGGTAATAAACGGTGAGCGCGGGTCGTTCGGCACCGAGTTCTTGTTGGTGGTGATGTGCGCCAGGGACAGGGCATGATCGGCCTGCTTGCCGGTATATGGACGCGATGACAGATCAATCAGCATCAGGTGATTGTCGGTGCCGCCGGAGACAATGCGGAAACCACAGGCCTGGATGACCCCGGCCATTGCCCGGGCGTTGCGCAGCACCTGTTGTTGATACTCCTTGAAGCCCGGCAACAGGGCCTCCTTCAAGGCCACCGCCTTGGCCGCCACCACGTGCATCAAGGGCCCGCCCTGGATGCCGGGGAACACGCCCGAGTCCAGCTTGCGGTAGAACGCCTCGTCCTGGCCGCGTGACAGGATCAGCCCACCGCGCGGGCCGCGCAGTGTCTTGTGCGTGGTGGTGGTGACCACATGCGCATGCGGCAGCGGGTCCGGATACAGGCCGGTGGCGACCAGGCCGGCCACATGCGCCATGTCCACCCAGAACAAGGCGCCCGCCTTGTCGGCAATGGCACGCATGCGCGCCCAGTCCTTGTGGCGCGAGTACGCGGAGAAACCACCGATCAGGATCTTCGGCCGCGTTTCCAGCGCAATGCGCTCCATCTCGTCGTAGTCGATCAGGCCGGTGGCCGGGTCCAGCCCATACGGCACGATGCGGTAATGCAGGCCCGAGAAATTGGCCGGGTTGCCGTGGGTGAGGTGGCCGCCCTGGGCCAGGTTCATGCCCATCACCGTGTCGCCGGGCGAGGTCAGTGCCAGGAACACCGCCGCATTGGCCTGCGCACCGGAGTGCGGCTGCACGTTGGCGTAGTCGCAGTTGAACAACTCCCGCGCACGCTCGATGGCCAGGCGCTCGGCCACGTCCACGTTCTCGCAACCGCTGTAGAAGCGCCGCCCGGGGTAGCCCTCGGCGTACTTGTTGGTGAACACCGAATCCTGGATGGCCATCACCAGCGGGCTGGCGTAGTTTTCCGAGGCGATCAGTTCAACGTGGTCTTCCTGGCGCTGCTGTTCGTCATCAATGGCGCGGGCCAGCTGCGGGTCGAACTGTTCCAGGCTGAGATTGGGGTCGTACATGGGGGTTCCTCTGGCGCCATGCGCCGGCAGGTGATGGGAAGCGTGTCATCGGTTCACGGCGGCGTCGGCGGGCAGGGCGGTGCGCTGTGGCAGGCGGCCATGCAGCACGGCATGGGCAAGCAGCCCGATCAGCAAGCCCCAGAACGCGCCACCGATGCCAAGAAACTGGATGTTGGCTGCCGCCGCCAGGAAGGTGATCAGCGACGCCTCGCGGGTACGCGCATCGCCCATGGCGGTGGCCAGGCTGCCGCCGATGGCACCCAGCAGTGCCAGCCCCGCCAGGGTGGTGATGAACGCGGCGGGGATGGCCATGAACACCGCCGCCAGGGTCAGCCCGAAGATGCCCACGATGATGTAGAACACACCGGCGGCGAGGCCGGCGATCCAGCGCTTTGACGGATTTTCATGCGCCTCGCGGCCGGTGCAGATGGCCGCGGTGATCGCGGCCACGTTGAAGCCGTGGGAACCGAATGGCGCCATCAACAGCGAGCCCAAGCCGGTGACCGCGACGAGGGGATTGGCACTGGTGCGGTAGCCGTCGTTGCGCAGCACCAGCATGCCCGGCATGTACTGCCCGGTGAGGGTGATCAGGAACAGCGGCAGCGCCAGGCCCAGCAATGCGCTCAACGAGAACTCCGGCAGGGTGAACACCGGCCGTGCGAATTTCAGCTGCAACGCGGCCAGGTCAATGCGCCCCTGTGCCACCAGCAACACCATGCCCAGCAGCAGGATGCCAACCACCGCATAGCGTGCGGTAAACCGTTTGAAGACGAGGTAGGCAAGCACCAGCACACCCACCAGCAGCGGGTCCACGCTCAGCCCACCGAATGCGCCGATGCCGAACTGCAGCAGGATGCCGGCCAGCAACGCGGCGGCGATGCCCGGCGGCACCCAGCGCACCACCTTCTCGAAACCACCGGACAGGCCCAGCAGCACAAACGCAGCGGCGGATATCAGGTAGGCACCAATGGCCTGCGCATACGGCACGCTGGCCAGCGCGGTCACCAGGAATGCTGCCGCGGGCGTGGACCAGGCGGTGATGATCGGCGCGCGGGTATACCAGCTCAACGCGATGCCGGTGATCCCCACACCGATGGATACCGACCACACCCATGAGGCGGTCAGCTCGGGGCTGAGGCCGGCCACCCGTGCCGCCTGGAACACCAGCACGAAGGTGCCGCCGTAATTGACGATGACCGATACCAGCGCGGCGACGACCGGGTGCAGCAGATCGCCCGCGCGGAGCGGAGAGGGGGGATGTGCGGGAGACATCGGGCTTCCGGCAGGGGAGAAGGATTGTCTTTGTACGCCGTCAATGGCATGTTTCGCCCCTCCATTAAAGCGACGTCTGGCAGACCATTTGCCGGCCGTTGCAGGGCGGCGGACAGGGTGTTCAAACACGCGCAACTCGAATCGGTGAAAGCCTTTGTCGGCAACCCGGCCCACGCCGGCCTGCCGTTGCATGGGCGCATCCAGCGGGCGATCCGCCAGCTGATCCTGGCCGGCGCACTGGAGGTGGGCCGGCCGCTGCCGGCATCGCGCCCGCTGGCGCAGTCGCTGGGTGTGTCGCGTGACACGGTTGAAGCGGCGTACCGCCAGTTGCACGCCGAAGGCTTCATCGAACGCCAGGTTGGCAGTGGCAGCTGCGTCTCCCGTCGCGCACGGCTGTTTGCCGGTGCCAAGGCGGCGCGTCGGCAACAGCCCCCGGCGCAGGCACCCGGCCTGAGCACACGCGGCCAGGCGCTGCACGGCACCGGCGGGGTCAAGACCGTGCTTGCGCCGCGGCCGTTCGCGCCCGGCGTGCCGGAAACACGGAACTTCCCGTTGCATGTGTGGGAACGGCTGCAGCGCGAGGTGATCCGTGAGCACGGCAGCGCGGTGTTGGCACACAGCCCGGCACAGGGCGTGGAGCCATTGCGCCGGGCCATTGCCGACTACATCAACCTGGAGCGCGGCGGCCATGCCACGCCCGACCGGGTGCTGGTGCTGACCAGCTCGCAGCAGGCCCTGACTCTGTGCGCCAACCTGTTGCTCGATGCCGGCGACCGCATCCTGGTTGAAGACCCGATGTACCACGGTGCCAGCAGGGCCTTCGACGCGGCCGGCCTGAAGCGCGTGCCCATCGCGGTGGATGCCGAAGGCATGCAGGTGGCGCGGTTGCAGCGGCAGGGGCATGACGCCCGCGCGGTGTTCCTGACGCCATCGCACCAGTTCCCCACCGGCGCCACGCTGTCGCTG
Organism: Stenotrophomonas sp. STEN056; assembly: GCF_056759635.1. Classification (NCBI taxonomy): domain Bacteria; kingdom Pseudomonadati; phylum Pseudomonadota; class Gammaproteobacteria; order Lysobacterales; family Lysobacteraceae; genus Stenotrophomonas; species Stenotrophomonas sp. STEN056. Next base: position 46,572 of record NZ_JBRRDL010000002.1, on the reverse strand, counting down.
GACCGGCGCCTGGCGCTGGTGCACTGGGCCAGCCAGAACAATGCCTGGATCATCGAGGACGACTACGACAGCGAGTTCCACTATGCCGGCAAGCCGACGGCCTGCGTGCAGGGCCTGGACGCGCATGAGCGCACGCTCTACATCGGCACCTTCACCAAGTCATTGTTCCCCGGCCTGCGCATCGGCTACATGGTGCTGCCGCCATCGCTGGTGGCGCCGATGACAGTGGCGCGCACGCTGATGGATGGGCACAGCCCGACCCTTGCCCAGCTGACGCTGGCGCGCTTCATGGACGCCGGCCACTTTGGCGCGCACGTGCGTGCCATGCGCGGTATCTACGTGGAGCGGCGTGACGCGCTGCTGCAGCTGGTGCGCACCCACCTGGCGGATTTCGTCGTGCCACAGGTGCCGGCGGGGGGCATGCAGTTGCCGTGCTTCCTCAAGCCGGGCATCGACGAACAAACCGTACTGCAAGGGGCGCTGCGCGCGGGCGTGGCCTTGCAGGGGCTGACCGCGCTGCATGCCTCGCGGACGCCGCACCCCGGCCTGCTGCTCGGGTTTGCCGCCTATACCCCGGCGGAAATGGAGAGGGCGATCATCCCGCTTGCCGATGTGCTGCGGCGGGCTGCCGCGCGGAAATGACCGGCCGGCGCGTTCCCGGAGCGGCGGGATGGGACAATGGCCGCGCCTTTTCCGTAACAACTGCCTGATGCTCATCGCCTTCAACAAACCCTTCAACGTGCTGTGTCAGTTCACCGACCGCAGCCAGCCACCGCGCGCGACGCTGGCCGGTTTCGGCCTGCCGCCCGCGGTGTATGCGGCCGGCCGCCTGGATTACGACAGCGAAGGACTGTTGCTGCTCACCGACAACGGCAGCCTCGCCCATCGGTTGACCGACCCACGGCACAAGCAACCCAAGACCTACTGGGTGCAGGTGGAAGGCGTGCCGAGCGCAGAAAAACTGCAGGCATTGCGGGATGGCGTGCAGCTCAATGACGGGCCGACCCTGCCGGCGGGCGTGCAGTTGCTGGAAACCGCGCCGGCGTTATGGGAGCGCAACCCGCCGGTACGTTTCCGCAAGACCGTGCCGGATGCATGGTTGGCGCTGACGATCACCGAAGGCCGCAACCGGCAGGTGCGGCGCATGACCGCAGCAGTGGGATTGCCGACGCTGCGGCTGGTGCGCGCATCGATGGGGCCGCATGCGCTGGGCGAACTTCAGCCGGGGCAATGGCGGGAGGTTTGATTGGAGCGGAGATCAGGTTGGGGATTGGGGAATTTGGGATTGGGGATTCGTTGAGGCAACAGCAACGGCACCCCTCCCCAGCCCTCCCCTTGGCTTTGCCAAAGGGAGGGGGTGGTTCTGTGCCGTCTGTTGGATTGCGGCAGCCGCCTGTCAGATCACAGCGAAAGCTGCTTTTGCCCCCTCCCTTTCGCACTGCGAAGGGGAGGGTTGGGGAGGGGTGCCGTTGCTCCGGCTTCTACCAATCCCCAATCACGAATCCCGAATCACCCATCCCTGCGCTCAGGCATCACTACCGATATCGCTGGTTTCATCAGTGACGCTGGCTGCATGACGGCGGCGCTGCGCGATGGCGCGTGACTTGGCTTCCACCGCTTCGTTGTCGCGCTTGTTCTTGCGGTACAGCACATAGCCGAGCAGGCCCACGCCGACGGCGGCTACGGCGATGGTGGCGGCGGGGTTGCGCCGGGCCACGCGGGTGACGGCCTTGCCGCCGGTTTTCATCGCACCGATCGCCGCACCGGCCTTGAGCCATTCGGCTGCGTTGGCGCCGCCGCCCTTGATGCTGCCGCCGGCATGGTTGACCAGTTCCAGGGCGCGTTCCAGGGCCGGGCCGGTGATATCGCTTAACTTGCTCATGTGGGGAGTCCTTGTTGTCGCGGGTCAGGTACCCAGTTTGGCTGCCTGGGCGTGTAGGGGATGTTAGCCGGTACTGCGGATTCAGGAGCGCGCCGGGGAAACGCCAAGTGAATGAAAACGCAGCGGCTAGGTTCCGCGCGGCTTGGCGCGATGCGTTGCCGTTGCACTCCACGGATCATCCGGCCACGGGTGGCGCGGATAGCGCCCCTTCATTTCCTTTTTCACTTCGGCATAGGTGTTCTGCCAGAAGTTCTTCAGGTCGCCGGTTACCTGCAAGGGCTTGCCGCCGGGCGAGAGCAGATGCAGCAGCAAGGGCACGCGGCCATCGGCGATGCGCGGCGTGTCGGCCAGGCCGAACAGTTCCTGCAGTTTCACCGCCAATACCGGCGGGCGCGGGGTGATGCCGTCGTCATCCAGGGTGTAGTCGATGCGGCGGTCCATGCCCGAGGGCACGCTGATGCGCAGCGGTGCATGCCGATCAATCAACTGCCGCGTGTTCCAGTCGATGGCCGATTTCAGCGTTTCGCCCAGTTCTTCTTCGGACAAGGCATCCAGCCGGGTTTTGCCGGTGAAGGCCGGCAGCAGCCATTCGTCCAGCGTTGCCAGCAGGGCGGCGTCGGCCAGATTGGGCAGTTCCAGCTCGGGCATCCAGTGGCGCAGGCCCATCACCCGCGCACGCCATTGCTGCAGGTTTTCGGTCCACGGCAAGGCATCAAGACCCAGCTCGCGCACCGCATCGGTGAGCGCGCGCGCGGCGTGGGCCGGGTTCACCTGGCCGGCGGGGCGGCTGTCCAGCACGATGCGCTCGAAGCTGCTTTCGCGACGCGCTTCCAGGGCACGCTTGGCGGCGTTCCAGCGCACTACGTCCTGCTGCTTGAAACGCCCGGGGAAGTCGGCGCGCAGGCGCGTTTCATCCACGGGTGCTGCGCGCAGAATCAATGCATCGCGCGGGTCGTGACGCAGCTCGCTGATGACCAGCCATGGCTCGCCGCGCAGGTCGCTGTTGTCGAACTGCCGCGCGCTGCGGCCATTGGCCAATTGGTAGCGCAGCGGGTCGTTGGGGTGTTGCACGGCGATGCGGTCGGGGAAGGCGTGCGCGAGCAGATCGCCCAGTTCGTGCGCCTCGATGTCGGCCGGTGGCGTCGCCTCGCAGCGCAGGCGACGCCGCCACTGCTTGGCGGCCGCATCAATGGCGGCCCGCGCGCTGCGGTTGGCGTCATGCGGTGCGCGGCCATTGCGGAAAGTGGCCAAGGCGCGCCACCGCGCGGCCAGTGCATCGCCGCCCTGGCGCAGCGGGTCGCGTGCGTCCAGCAAGGCGGCCACATCGGCAGCGAGGGCTTGTTCACGGCCCGTTTTCGCAGACAGCAGCATCGCCGCCATGCGGGGATGCGTGCCCAGCCCGAGCATGCGTCTGCCCAGTGCGGTGATGGTGTTGTCGCTGCTGAGCGCGCCGAGGCGCTGCAGCAGTTCGCGTGCGGCGGCCAATGCCCCCACCGGCGGTGGATCGACAAAACGCAGCGCGTCGCTGCCCCAGGCGGCCAGTTCCAATGCCAGCGAGGCCAGTTCCACCTGCATCATTTCCGGGCGCCGTTGCGGTTCCAGGCGCTGCGACTGTGGCCACAGGCGCCATGCCCAACCGGCGGCGACACGGCCGGCACGGCCGGCGCGCTGGTCGGCCGAAGCCTGCGAAATGGCCACTGCATCCAGCCGCGAGAAACCGCTGTTGGGGTCATAGCGCGGCTCGCGTGCCAGGCCGGCGTCGATCACCACACGCACGCCGGGCAGGGTCACCGAGGATTCGGCCACGTTGGTGGCCAGCACCACGCGGCGGCGGCCATCCGGATCGGCCTGCAACACGCGCGATTGCTGCTCGATGGGCAGTTCGCCGTGGAGCGGGAGGACGTCGACGTTCTGCTCCTCTCCTTTCGCGGAGCGAAGGGGGAGGTTGGGAGGGGGTTGCGGTTGGTCGTGACATGACGTGTGGAGCGACCCCTCCCCAACCCTCCCCTTGCCTGCGGCAAAGGGAGGGAGCAGCGCGGCCTGCACCTTGCTGATCTCGCGCTGCCCCGGCAGGAACACCAGCACATCGCCGGGATGCTCGGCCAGCGCCTGCTCCACCGCGCGGCGGGTTTGCACTTCGAGTGCTTCGTCGCGGCGGGCGGGGAAGTGGCTCACGTCCACCGGGTAACTGCGGCCTGCGCTGGACAGCCGCGGCGCATCCAGGAACTGCGCCAGACGTTCGCCATCGAGCGTGGCCGACATCACCACGATGCGCAGGTCATCGCGCAACTGGCCCTGCACATCCAGCGCCAATGCCAGGCCGAGGTCGGCGGACAGATGGCGTTCGTGGAATTCATCGAACAACAGCGCGCCCACGCCTTCCAGCAGCGGATCGTCCTGCAGCATGCGGGTCAGGATGCCCTCGGTGACGACTTCGATGCGGGTGCGCGCGGAAATCTTGTTCTCGAAGCGGATGCGGTAGCCGACGGTCTCGCCGACCGGCTCGCTCAGTTGTTTGGCCATGTACAACGCGGCGCTGCGGGCGGCCACGCGGCGCGGTTCCAGCATGATGATCCTGCGGCCGGCCAGCCACGGCGCATCCAGCAGCGCCAACGGCACCTGGGTGGTCTTGCCGGCGCCGGGCGGGGCTTCCAGCACCAGGCGCGTATGCGCCACCAGGTGCTGGAGGATGTCGGGGAGCAGTGGAGTGATGGGGAATTCGGATGCCATGCGCGCATTGTAGAAGCCCGGTGATGCGGAGCCATGGTGATTGCTGCGCGCAGAGCCAACCCCTCCCCAGCCCTCCCCTGCTGCGCAAGGGAGGGGGCGGTTTCTCGCACTCGGTTCGGTCGCAGCAGGCAGCGCTTGGCCCCCTCCCTTTCGCATGGCGAAGGGGAGGGCTGGGGAGGGGTTGGCTCTGCGCGCGGGGCTGCTACGCAGGACAACGACTACAATTGCCGCTTTACGGCTTTCTTTTGGTTCCCGCTCCATGCAACTGATCGACATCGGCGCCAACCTCACCCACGAATCCTTTGATCGCGACCTGGACGCGGTGCTTGAGCGCGCCCGCGCTGCCGGCGTGGTGCAGATGGTGGTCACTGGCGCCAGCCGCGAGCATTCGCCGATGGCGCTGGAACTTGCGCAGCGTCACCCCGGTTTTCTGTACGCCACGGCCGGTGTGCATCCGCATCACGCCGCCGAATACACCGACGAATGCGATGCGGAAATGCGCGCGCTGCATGCGCACCCGGAAGTGGTGGCGGTGGGCGAATGCGGCCTGGACTACAACCGCGATTTCTCGCCGCGCCCGGCGCAGCGCAAGGCCTTCGAGCGGCAGTTGCAGATCTCCGCCGACCTTGCCGTTGATGGCGTGGGCAAGCCGCTGTTCCTGCATCAGCGCGACGCGCATGAGGACTTCATCGCGATGATGAAGAACTTCGACGGGCGGATCGGCCCGGCGGTGGTGCATTGCTTCACCGCCGAGCGCCGCGAACTGTTCGATTACCTGGACCGCGACTGGTACATCGGCATCACCGGCTGGCTGTGCGACGAGCGCCGTGGCGAGCACCTGCGCGAACTGGTCAAGCACATCCCGGCCGAGCGCCTGTTGATTGAAACCGACGCGCCATACCTGCTGCCGCGCACGATGCGGCCCCTGCCCAAGGATCGCCGCAACGAGCCGGCGTTCCTGTCGCATATCGTCGAAGAACTGGCGCGTGATCGCGGCGAAGACGTGGCGCTCACCGCAGCCAACGCCACCGCTGCAACCCGCGCCCTGTTCGGCCTGCCGCCGGTCTGACGGCAGGCGGTTTCTTTCACGCCGCGCGCTGCGCCTGGTATGCCTGCAGGTGGCAATAGGCGGCCTGCAGCAACGGTGCGGCATGGCCGGCGGCCATTGCGCGCTCAAGCATGTCGCCGACGATATGCGCCGCTTCCACGCGTTGACCGGCTTCCAGGTCACGCAGCATCGAAGCCTTGATCGGCGAGCCGGGTTTGGTCACTGCAGCAAGTGCGATGTCCTGCGCCTTGGCAGGGATCGGCTGCCCGGCCTGTGCGGCCACGGCCAGGCATTCGGCATACAGCGCCTGCATGAACGCGGTGCCGTGATCGGTGGCGACGATGTTGCCGACATTGGCGCGCATCAGGCAGGTGCCGGCGGCCAACGTGGTCAGGAAGGTGTATTTGATCCACTGCTCCTGCGCGATGTTGGCCGAAGCAACGTGGTCGATGCCGGCTGCTTCGCAGGCAGCGGCCAATGCAGCCACGCGGGCGCTGGTGGCTTCGCCATCGCGTTCGCCGAAGGTGAGCTTTGCGGGCTTGTCCAGGTGCAGCACCGCACCGTCATCGGCCTTGGTGGCACTGATGAAACACAGCCCGCCCAGTACGTGCGCACGCCCAAAGCGCGCATCCAGTGCGGTGTAGTGACGCAGGCCGTTGAGGGTGGGCAACACCGTGGTTCCAGCCCCCATCGCCGGGGCAATAGCGTCGATGGAGCTGTCCAGGTCGTAGGCCTTGCAGCTGAGGATCACCAGATCAAACGGCCGCGCATGTGCGAGCTGCGGCAAGGCATCGGCGGTGACGTGTGCCACTGGAAACACCGCATCGCCGAGTGGACTGCGGATCACCAGGCCATCGCGATCCAACTGCGCGGCGCGGTTGGGCCGCACCAGGAACGTCACATCAACACCGGCCTGCGCCAGGCGGCCGCCGAAGTAACCGCCGGTGCCACCGGCGCCAAGAATCAGGATACGCATCTGCGGGGAATACCCTTCAAGACGGGGGAGTGGGCCCCATCATAGTGAGTGCGGCAGGCACGTGGGCCGGCGCTCGCCTCAGTCGGTCATGCCCTTGGGGATGTGCAACGTGGTGGGCTTGGCAAATGCCGCTGCGTCGAGCGGTTCGTAATCCACCCGCGAGGCGCGGAAGCTGCGCCGGTCCTGGCGGTTGCCGTGGCTGCCGCGGTAGGCCAGCAGCAGCCCGGTCTCGCTGTCGATCCACAAGGTGCCGCGGGTGGTGCCATCGGGCCCGTGGCGGGCGTGGTCATAGTTCACGCCCTTGGCCAGGCGCCCGGCGATGAACTCACCCTGCGCCGGCGTGCAACGGCCCTGCACGCTGTCGCAGGGGCGGCGCACGTCATACCAGTACGGGCCGCTGGCATCGTTGGCCGGGATCATGTAACGCCCCTGCATGCTGATCCACCACGCGCGTGGCTCATCGCTGCGCTTGAGCAGGTAGACGTCCGAGCCGCCGGTATCGAAATGGAAGTCGGCGCGCATGCCGTCGGTGGCGGTGCGCAGGGTCAGGCGGATCGGCTTGTCGGTGCCGCGTGGCGCCAGGTTGCCGTAGCCCTCCACGGTGGCCTCGATGCGGGCCTGCATGCCGTGCGGCTGCGCCTGCGCGACAGCGGCCGCGAACACGGCCAGCAGTGCCATCGGCAGGGCGCGGCGATCAACGCGCAAGGCGATTGCTGTCATAGATGGGCGTCTGCATGCGGACCACGGCGTAGGATTCGATCGGCAGGCGACGATGGCCGCTGACCGGCTCCTCGATCAGCATCGAGGCCGGACGGTAGCTCTCGCCTTCGGTCAGCAGCGAGGACAGGCCGGCGATGACGCGGTCGGCGAACGGCACGATCAGCGGCAGCTTGTAGGTGACCTTGATCTTGAGCAGGTTGGCATCCTGCACGTTGACCTGGCTGCCGCCCACGCGGTTGTCGCGGAACGCCAGGCTGTCGTTGGGCAGTGCGTAGCGGCCGTCGTACTGCCGTTCGCGGAATTCGTTGAAGGCCGCACGCGTCGGCGCAATGACTTCGATGTTGGCGAACAGGCGGGTTTCCACTTCGGCGCTGGCACGTGCGCGGGCGACACCGGCGGTGTCCGGTGACGTGGCCAGCAGCGGGGTCAGGCCGAAGGCCAGGGCGCTGCGCATCTTGGCGTGGTCCACGCCGTTGATGGCGCCGGCACGCGCCGCCTGGAAGGCGGCGTAATCCAGGGTGGTCTTGGCGCGGTAGATCAGCACCAGCTGGAAAGTCACCAGGATCAGGAACAGGAATGCCGGTACCACGATGCAGAACTCGACCAGCGATTGCCCGGACTGGCAGCGGGGTGGGGTGTGCAGGGCTTTCATTGCAGGCCTCCATCGGCCACGGGGGCCGGGGCAGCGTCGGAAACAGGGTGCCAATGCAACTGCTCGCCCACGCGCAGCGAGAACGCGGCAAGCGTACCGGCGGGCAGTTCCAGCGTGCTGCGTGCGCCGCGCTGTGCCGCCGCGCGCCAGGGCGCCACGGACTGCCGCCAACCCAGCACCTGGCCGTCACGCGACAGGAACAGCAGATCCAGCGGGTAGCGCATGCCCAGCGTGTGCACGCTGGCACAGGGTTCGATCAGCAGCCCCTGGCCAGTGCGCAGGCGCGGCAGCACCAGCAGCCCGAACAGGCGCCGGTACCACGCACGCGCATGCAGCACCTGCGGTACCAGGCAATCCGTGCCACGGTACAGGGCCAGGGTCTTCACAGGATCCCCTGCTGTTTCATCTGCAGGTAGATGAAGTACGCCAACACCACGAAGATCAGCGGGAAGAAGAACATCACCAGGGGCAGCATCATCTTCACGGGTGCTTCCAGCGCCAGCTTCTCCGCGCGCAGGAAGCGCTCCTCACGGCGCTGGTTGGCCTGCGCGCGCAGGGTATCGCTGAGGTTGGCGCCGACCTTGTCGGCCTGGATCAGCGAGCTGGTGAAGCTGGTGACCTGCGAGATGTCCATGCGGTCGGCCATGCGCCGCAGCGACTCGGCGCGCGGCAGGCCGGCGCGCATGTCGCGCAGCATGCGTGAGAATTCCTGCGACAGCGGGCCCGGCGGACCACGCTGCACCGACTGCTCGATGGAGCCGGAGATGTTCAGGCCGGCTTCCACGCCCATGGTGATGAAGTCCAGGAATACCGGCAGGTCGCGCACCACATACTTGGTGCGGACCTTGCGGCGCTCGCCCAGCCACAGCGTGGGGTACATCCAGCCCAACGGCAGGCCGAGCAGCACGCAGAAAAACAGCGTGGCGAAGCTGGCCTTGCCCAGCAGCACCACCACCAGCCCCAGGAACAGCACCACCGCACCGGCCGAGACAATGCGCGTGCCGTACAGTTCTTCCGGCGTGAGCACGAAGTCCTGGCCGGCCGAGGTCAGTGCGCGGTGCGCGCGTTCGAGTTGCGCGGCCTTCAGCCGCGGGCCGACCGCATGGGTGGCGGCGACCACCACCGGCCACAGCAACCGCAGCATGCGCGGCAACGGATCCTGGTAGTCACGATCGTTCTGCGGCACCTGCTGCAGGATGCCGCGCAGGGCGACCATCACCAGCACCACGGCACCGACGGCCATCACCGCAACAAGGATGATCATCCAACTCATATGTCGATCGTCATGATTTTCCGGCACATGCGATACCCTAGGTATTCCAGCACGCAGATCAGGGCAATCACGCACCAGCCCTGCCAGGTGTGGAACATCGGGTTCATCGTCTCCGGATAGAACAGCACCAGAAAGCCCACCAGCCCGGCCGGCAGCATCGCCATCACGATGCCCTGCAGCCGGCCCTGCGCGGTGAGCGCCTTGACCTTGCCTTCCATCATCAACTTGCGGCGCAGCGTTTCGGCCAGCGTGGCCAGCGTCTCGGCCAGGTTGCCGCCGACTTCGCGCGAGATCGTCACCGCGGCGACGAACAGCTTGGCGTCATCGATCGGCACGCGCTCGGCGAAGTGTTCCAGCGCTTCCTCGGTACGCACGCCCATGTGCTGTTCGCGCAGGATCAGCGACAGCTCCTGTGCCAACGGCGGTTGCCCGTCCTGGGCGAGGGTTTCCAGCGCGGGGTTGAAGCCCACGCCGGCGCGCAGGCTGCTGGCCAGCATCAGCAGGCCATCGGGCAACTGCGCCTGGATGCGGTCCAGCCGGCGCTGCTTGAGCCACAGGTAGATCTTGCGCGGCAGGATGGCCAGCAACAGCAGCACCACGATCGGCAGCAGCAGGTTGCCGGTGACCAGCCACAGCACCAGCGGCAGGATCGCCAGCAGCAACGCGTTGCCGGCGAACAGCGTCTTCGGGTCAACGAACAGGAACATGTCGGCCAGGTTGAGCCTGGCCTGGTTCATGAAGTTTTCGCGATAGCGCTCCATGAACCCGGCGCTGCTGCTGGCCAGGTACATGCCGGCCAGTGCAAAGCTGCCGAAGGCGAGCAGCGCGATCAGCCAGATTTCGCTCATCCCGGTCCTCCCGCGCGGAAGATGCCCAGGTCGATGTTGACGCCGCGTTCGGCCAGGGTCTCGTAGAACTCCGGCACCGCGCCGGTCGCGCGGAACTCGCCGACCACCTTGCCATCGCGGCCGTGGTAGGAGCGCGGGCTGAACAGGAAGATGTCCTGCAACTGGATGGTGCCGCTCTCGATGCCGGTGACCTCGGAAATATGGCTGACCTTGCGCGAGCCGCAGGGGTAGCGCTTCTGGTGGACGATCAGGTCCACCGCCGAGGCGATCTGCTCGCGCACCACCGTCATCGGCAGTTCCATGCCGGACATCATCACCATCACTTCCAGACGCGAGAGCGTCTCGCGCGGGTTGTTGGCGTGGGCGGTGGTCAGCGAACCTTCGTGGCCGGTGTTCATCGCCTGCAGCATGTCCAATGCTTCGCCACCACGGCACTCGCCGACCACGATGCGGTCCGGGCGCATGCGCAGTGCGTTCTTGACCAGGTCGCGGATGGTGATCTGGCCCTTGCCCTCCATGTTCGGCGGGCGCGCTTCCAACGCCACCAGGTTGGGCTGGGAGAGCTTCAGCTCGGCGGCGTCCTCGATGGTGACCACGCGGTCGTCGTCGGGGATGAAGTTGGACAGGATGTTGAGCAGCGTGGTCTTGCCCGAGCCGGTACCACCGCTGACCACGATGTTGCGGCGCTCCTTCACCGACATGATCAGGAACTCAAGCATCTGCGGGTTCAACGAGCCGAACTTGAGCAGGTCCTCGCCGTGCAGCTTGCGCTTGGAGAACTTTCGGATGCTGATGCTGGGGCCGCGCAGCGCGACCGGCGGAATCACCGCGTTGACGCGCGAGCCGTCCTTCAGGCGTGCGTCCACCAGCGGCGAGCTTTCGTCGATGCGGCGGCCCAGCGGGGTGACAATGCGCTCGATGGCCGACAGCACCGCGCGGTCGTTGGTGAAGTTGACCGTGGACTGCTCGATCCGGCCACCGCGCTCGATGAAGATCTGGTCGTGCGCGTTGACCATGATTTCAGTGACGCTGTTGTCGTCCAGCAGGTCTTCCAGCGGGCCCAGGCCAATCGCTTCGTCCAGCACTTCCTTGGCCAGCCGGCGCCGGTTGACGGTCTTGGGAAGGTCGTTGAATTCCTTCTCCATGACACTGTCGATCAGCTTGATGGTGGTCGAGCGCAGTACATCGTCGGTCATGCTGCGCACGTCGACGCGGCGCAGGTCCATCTGCTTGACCAGCGCGGCATGCACGCGCGCGCGCCACACGGTGTTCTCCACCGCCAGTTCCGAGGGCCTGGCCAGGGACTGCGAGGGCTCCCTGGGCGCTTCGCCGGGGTCATTGGCCGGCACCGGCGCCGAGGTGGCCTGCACCACGGCCACCGGCTCGACCGGCTTGGCTTCCGGTGGGTCCTCGTCGATCACCTGCAGGCGGTAGTCGCCGATCTCCACGCTGTCATTGCTGCTCAGCGGGCCATGCGAGTCCTTCACGTCCTGGCCGTTGACGCGGATTGCCGCACGCGCGCCCAGCGACTGGATGAAGATGCCAGCCTCCTCGCGCTTGAGGGCGGCATGCTGCTGGGCAATGCTCCAGCCCTGCAGGATGATCAGGTTGCCGTCGCCACGGCCGATGCTGCACTCGCGGTGCATGCAGCGGACGCGGCGTTCTTCACGATTGGAGGTGGTGATCAGTACGTTGAACATGGTGATTCCTACTGCACGAACTCTTTGTTGCGGCGGGACATGGCTTCCTTGCCGCGCTCCTGGATGCTGTTGCCACGCTCCAGCGCGTCGAGGTTCTCCTGCGAATCCGGGCTGATCACGCGCGGGGTGACAAACATCACCAGCTCGGTGCGGTTGCCGCGGAAGCCGTCGGAGCGGAACAGCTTGCCCAGGATCGGGATGTCACCCAGGATCGGGAACTTCTCCGCGCTCTTGGCGGCGCTGCTGTCCACCAGCCCGGACACGACGATGGTTTCGCCGGCACGCACGTTGATCTCCGAGGACGTGCGGCGGGTGGTGAAACCCGGGACGCCCTGCACTGTCACGCTGGGGTCGATGCGGCTGACCTCGGCCATGAAGGTGGTGGAGATCTCGTCGTTGGAGTTGACCACCGGGTCGATGTCCAGCTTGATGCCGTATTCCTTGAAGTCCACCGTCACTTGGCCGAAGCCCTGCGGAATCGGGATCGGTACTTCGCCGCCGACCAGGAACTTGGCCGAGCCACCGCTGCGTGCGCTGAGCTGCGGCGAGGCCAGCATGAACGCCTTGCCCTTGTTCATCAGCAGGTTGATGCTGGAGCCGATGGTGGTGGCGATGCCAAAGAACGCCTGGGTGCCGCGCAGCGCATTGGGCAGCGGCGGCTGCAGGCTCTGGAACGGGGAGTCCTCGGGCAGCACGCGGTAATAGTCATTGGTGGTGAAGTCCTTCACCAGGCCACCGGACGGACCACGGATGACGTTGTCCCACTTGATGCCCAACTCCTCCAGCGCATTGGAGTCGAACTCCATGATCTTCACGTCCATCAGCACCATCGGGCGCATGCCGACCGGGTCGGAGGAGGTGAAGTCCAGCAGCTGCGGGTAGATTTCCTTCAGGCTGGCGATGCGCGCGGCAATGCCCGGGTGTACGTCCTGGCCGGTGACCACGACGCGGTCGGCAATGGTGTGCACGGTGATGTTGCTGGAGTCGGCGAGCAGGGTGCGCACGGTGTCGGCCAGGCCTTCGGCGTCGCTCTCACCGACGGTGACCGGCACTTCGATCTGGCTGCCGTCCTGCATCCACAGGTGGATGGTGCTGTCACCGGCCTTGTTGCCGATCACCACCAGCTCGTTGCGGCCGATGTTGGTGACCTGCAGCAGTTCACCATTGCCCACCGCCACGCGCTTGAGCGCACGCGGCAGGCGATACACCGCAGCCTGGCCGACATACAGGCGGGCACGCTCGGGCAGCGGCACGCTCTGGCGGCTGTCGGCCGGGCGGCTGTAGGCGGCGTTGGCCACCGGCGCCGGGAACTGATGGCCGGGAACCAGTGAACCGGCGGCGGCATTGGTTGCCGGTGCCGCCGATGTGGTGGCGGCAGGTTGTACCAGGATCGGCACCTGCTGTGGTGCCTGCGGCACGGTGGGGGTGGTGGATCCGGACATCATGTCCACCTGCTGTGCGCCAACGGCGCCGGGCAGGGATATGGCGATGAATGCGCCCAGCATTGAATAACGTGAGATGCGAGTACGCATGCTTCAGCCCTTGCCTCCGATGATGAAATGAACGCCGCTGCCTTGCGGACCACTGGACTCTTTGCCCTTCTGCAACAGCTGTTTCTGGGTCAGGCCGCCGAGGCCGAATGATTCGCCGTCCTCGCTATGGCGCAGCATCACCCGCAGCCCGCCGGCCTTGGCGGCCACGGTCAGGCGCTCGGCGTCGCGCGGCGCCAGCTCCAGGGTGATGTTGGAGTAGCCCGGGCTTTCCTCGTCGATGGGTTGTTCGCCGATGCGGGTGCCGGTGGCCAGGATGTTGATGTTCTCCAGCAGCGGCAGCACGCGGGCGCCGCCCTGGTCTTCGTCCACGGTCAGCAGGATGTCGACGCGGTCGCCCGGGGTGACCATGCCGGAAATGGAATTGGTTTCATCCACCGACATCGTGTACGCCACGTTGCCGCGCTTGATCACCGAGGAGAACTGGTCGTACAGCGGCACCAGTGCCGCGCCCGGTACCGGGGCGCCCTGTGGCAGTGGTGCACGCAGCACCCGGCCCACGTACTGGTCGTAGTTGTCCGGGGTGATCGCGTCGGCCGGCACCAGGTCAACGGGAACCGGGCGTGCGGCCAGGTCGTCGGAAGTGATCTGCACGCCCTGCGGGAGATCCTGCTTGGGCACGGCGACCACGACGGTCTCGCCGTCGTCGCGGGTGCGTTCGGCCACGGTCTTCTGCACGTAGTTCACCGCCAGCAATGCGGCCAGGCCACCCAGCGCCAGGGCGACGAGGATGAAAACGAGGTTGCGGTTCGGCTTGATGTTGATCTTCTTCATACCCATCCGAGCGATAGTGCGTAGACGAAGCTCGAGTAGGCCTTGCGCAGGGCCTGGACGAGTTCGAGGATGATGTTGGGCTCGGCAACCAGGACGATGATCCCGAGCACGGTGACGACGGTGTACTCAATCAGGGCGGCCCCGCGTTGGGCGCGCCGGTTTGGTGGTGGTTGTCTCATGGCCGCTATCTCGATATCTGGTTGACCACCATGTCGGTGGTATCGCCATTGCGGTTGAAGGTGAGGGTCATCTGTTCCTTGCCGTTGCCGTAGTTGGCGATGCAGCTCAGCGCCATCATTGGGCAGGGATGGCTGTCCTGGCTGCGCCAGCCGCGTTCGGGAAGGCGCGAGCGGTAGAACGAATCGGCCTGGAACGGCGACATGCGCACGTTCATCGACAAGGTGCGCCCGGGGTTGTCGAGATAAACGGTGTCGGTCACCACCTGGGTGCCGGCCGGCTTGAGGAAACCCGCGCCGGGTTCGGCGCGTGGCGTTTCCTTCAGCACTTCGATGATGCCGATCTGGCCTTCGCTGCCGGCCGCGCCACCGCTGATCTCGATGGTGAAGAAGTGCTTGTTGGTGCCATGGGCAACGATCTGCTTGCTGCCCAGATCGGTGACGGTCACCTGGCCGGGCCACAATTGTTCGTAGTGCTGCACCAGCTGCGCGGGTGTGAGCTTGCTCTGGAAGCGCGCCGCGCGCATCGGCACACCGTTGTGGATCATGTGCCGCGATACCCACTCGCCCTGGCTGCCATCGGGCAGGGGCAACTCCGGCCAGCTGGCCGCCATCGCGGGCATGCTGGCCAGGCCAAGGGCAAGCACGCATAGCGCATCACGGACGTGGCGCATAACGCTCCAGCTTGTCCATCGGCACCACGTCCGGCTCGATGTGGCCCGGCTTCAGGTCGCCGAGCACGCCGAACAGCGGCAGCGACGACACGCCCTTCAGCATCTTGGCGCCTTCCTCCAGGTTGCTGGTGGGCACCATGTTGCGGATCTGTGCCTTCACCGATCGCGGGTTGTTGCCGGTGATGCCGGCACCGGCCGCGTTCCACGGGTCGGTCAGCAAGGTGCTGCTGGTCTGCATGCGCAGGCCGATCGTATCGAACGGTTCCAGATAGGTGGCCGCGCTGCCGTCGCTGGTACGCAGGTCGCGGATGCGCATGTCCATGCTGGCGGTGATCAGGCCGCGCTCATTGGGCGGGAACGGCCCAGGCAGCTTGCCGACCAGCGCCGTCAGTTGGCCCATGATTCCGGGCTCACGTTCATTGCGATACGCACCCAGGGTGATATCGCTACGTTGCAGCAGCGGTTGGTTGGAGAACGTGTTGAGCAGCGGGTCGTCCAGGCGCTGCGCGGTGCTGTTCGGCATATTGCTGGCGATCTTGCTGTCGGCGGCACCGAAGTGGCGGGCGATCAGCTTGGGTTGTACCTGTGCGTTGCTTGGCACTACATAGGAGCGCGATGCCGTGGCCTCCCAGGCGGCGGCGCGCGTGGCCTGCTGCGCCTGCTGGCGGATGTGGATGTACTTGCCCAGGGTTGGGATCAGCAGGAACAGCGGCACCAGCACCAGGCACAGCACCGCCATCTCCACCATGCTCTGGCCGCGCTGCAGGCGGGGCGCGTTCATGGCTGTTTCCCGGTGGCGGCGGTGGGTGCGGCGAATGCCTGGCCGACGCTCAACACCTGCGTGGTCACCCGGTAGCCGTTGCCATCGCCGGGCTCGGCTTCCAGCACGATGCTGCCGGCTGAAGGCCGGTAGTCATCGCCACGCGTGGCGCCGAAACCCCAGGCGCGTCCACCGGACCACACGCACAGGCGTGCCTGCTCCGGCGTGGTCCATTCCTCGCACGGTTGGCCCGCCACCTGCCTGGCTACCGGGCCGGTGAACTCGGCCGGTGCGCGCTCGTCCTCGGTAGTGACGGCAAACCGCTGCATGGCTTCAGCGCCGGGGGCGGGGTGTTCCTCGCGTGCGCCGGTGGCCAGGTCCTGCTCGACGAATGCCGTGGCAGTGTTGCTGGAGAACGTGCCTTCCAGTGACAGCTTGAACTGGCAGATGGCATCGGCCGATTCCTGGCCAGCATCCCAGCTGCGTGTCTGCAGGATTTCACTGTTTCCATCCAGCCACATCTCGTAGCGGGTCACACCGACCAGGGCGACTTCGGCATCGGTCAATGCACGGGTGGGCAATCCGCCGCTCTGGCAGGCCTGCACGGCCTGCAGGTAGGAGGCACGCAGTGCGTTCTGGCCGTCAATCAACAGTTCCGCGGTCTGGTCCAGGTGGATGGGCGGCATGTTCTTCACCGCGCCCGCTTCACCGCTGCCACTGGCATCGCCGTTGCAGGCAACCAGCAGCAGTGCAACGGTTGCCGTCAGCGTGGGGCAGCGCAGGCGCCGCAGGGAGGAGGCGTGGATCATAGGCGGGTGACTCCGAGCAGCATTTCCACCGAATTCGGTGTGTCGATCAGGCGCGCCTGCCAGTACGGACTGAACAGGTTGCCCACTTCCAATCGGTTGTCGCCGCGCTTGAACAGCGCGTAGTTCGGCGGGCGATTGAAATAGACCTGGCCGGAGGCATAGGCCGAGATCTTGCCGCCGGCGGCCTTGTCTTCCATCGCCATCGGCGAACCGGCCGGGCCACCGATGCCATCGATCGCGGCGCTGGTGCGTGCCTTGGCAACGTCGGTTTCCACGTGAACGGTGAAGATCGGGCCGGTGTTCTTGGCCGGGTCGGCGCGGCTGCCCGGCTCGGTGTACGGGCGCAGCCCCTGGCCGGACTTCACGTCGTCATAGTCACGCAGGCCCTGGTAGCCGGTGAAGTACGCGTCACGCTTCTTGCCATTGTCCAGGCCAACGTTCGGGTCACCGTCAACGATGCCGCTGGCCACACGGTTCTCGCCGCGGATGTTGCCGTAAGGGCGATAGCGGCGGTTGTTGTTGAACTCCGACACCCAGCCACTGCCATTGGCGAAACCGGGCATGAAGCGTTGTTGCTGGTAGCGTTCCACCGCCTGGGCGCCGCCCCAGCCCAGCGGAATGTCGATGTCCTTCGCCGGCCACGGCAAGTTCACGGTCAGGCCCATCGCATCGGCAGCAACCCAGCGGTCGTAGTCGACCATGTCCGTACCACCGGACTGGTTGAACTTGATCAGGAACAGATTCATGTCGTGATCGCTGCGGCTCCAGGAGAACGGATCGCGCGATTGCATCACCACGTTGCGGAAGCGGTCGGCACCGCGACGGTCCGTGACCGAGCCACCGGCACCGCCGCCACGTGAGGAGGGGATGCGGTAGCTCTGCAGGAAGCCCATCTTGGCGCTTCTCAGCTGCGAGCCCAGCACGCCTGTGCCAACGGCACTGAGTTTTGCATCGGCGGAATTTTTCGTGACGATCTTTCCAGCCAGCATCACGGTGTCAATGCCGGACAGGACGGCCATGACCTTGCCTGATGCCAAGGCCAATGCACCGTTGAGCATGTCCAGTGCGCTGACCGCGGCCTGGGCCAGGCCGTGATAGGTGCGCCGGATGCCCTTGAGGGTTTGGCCGATGGCCTTGAATACCGTTGAAAGCGCCTGGAATATCGGCCCGACATAGGGAAGTTTGCCCAGCACGCTCATCACCTTTTCCAGCACGATGGACGTGGTGTGGAATTGGTTCATCCACGAGTACAGGCCAATCACCTGCGCGATGGCCACTTCATTGGCCACGCGCGCGCGGTTGGAATAGGCGGCGAAGTTCAGTGCCCGTGCCTGCTGCACGGCAACGCTGTAGGCAGCCGCATCGGCGGCATTGACCAGCTCGACCTTCTTGTTGACCGTCTGCCCGGTATCGAACAACACGATCACGCCGACGCATAGCACCAGCAGCATCACCAGCCCGAGCACCATTGCCTGCCCGGCCATGGTGCGTCGCTGGCTCAACGAGGAAATCCTGCGGGTGCAGAAAGAGTGTGCTCTGGCACGAGGGCTCATGACATTTCACCGGGCATGGGGCAACCGTCGGCACCCGACGAGGGGCACCTGGGAATGAGATGAAAAGGAAAGCGCCACGCGCAGCAGGGCTGCGCGTGACGTCAGGAGCAGGCGTGACTTACTTGTTGGAGTAAGCGTCCATGCCCTTGTCCTTGTCAGCTTCCTGCTGAGCCTTGTTCGAGACGTTCTTGGCGCGATTGATCGAGTCGGTTGCGCTCTGGCCGGAGAGTTCCTTGGCCATACCGGCAACCTGGCTGCGCGCGGTTCCACCGAAGTAGGTGAAAGCGGCGATGGCGGCGATGGCCACCAGTGCGGTGATGATGATGTACTCGGTCATGCCCTGACCGCGCTGCTTTTTGAAACCAAATTTACGGGGCGTGTGATGCATGGCTTTCTCCTAGTTTTTTGGCAATGCAGTGCATTGAATGCACTGCGACGCCGTCCTTGGTACTTCGGATTTCAAGTCAATGACACCAGTCGCTGATGACGCCCCCTGAACTGATGCGGGCACGATATAAACACGCCTTTGTTTCATGTTCAATACAAATGGCATTTATCTGCGTGATGATGAAGTTAAGTTAGAGCTTCACCAGTTCCACGCGACGGTTCTTTGCTTTGCCATCTTCACTGTCGTTCTGTGCAACCGGCTGCGTATCACCAAAACCGCTGGATTCAAGCCTTTTTTGATCAATTCCGGCAGTGACGAGGAAGTCGCGAACAGCGGCCGCACGACGTTGCGAGAGCGACAGGTTGTGTGACGCATTGCCGGTGTTGTCGGTGTGTCCATTGACCGAAAGTCGCAGCTCGGGATTGTTGTTGAGCAGTGCAATCACCTGTTCGAGTTGCGGCTTGGATGCAGGAAGGATGGCGGCCTGGTCGGTTTCAAACTGCACCTGGATGGCCACCTTGCCGGCGTCATCGATGGATTTCTTCAGTGCATCGGCCGGCAATGCCTTGGCGGTGATCTGCACGGGCTTGGTCTCGGCGATCAGCAGGCCGGCCTGGTTGCCGCTCTTGGCGGTGTGCAGCCAGATGTTGCGGTCGGGCAGGCGGATCACGTAGGTATCCGCAGGCTCGTTGTAGATGTCGCCCAGTGCATCGACGCGATCCACCGCAACGTTGGAAGCCTGGATGCCGTCCTTGCCTGCCGCCGGGATCTTGCCGCTGAACACCTGGCGTCCGCCCAGGCTCTCGACCAGCGCCTGCAGGTTGCGGGACAACTCAAGCTGCGAGAACGGATGCCCATCCTTGGCCTGGATGCGTGCGCCGTAGACCTGGCCTTCGACCCATTCCAGGCGGTCGCCGGTCCAGAACGGTACGCGCTCGAACGTGTTGGTCTCCGGGCGCAGTGCCTGATAGCCCTCCGGCAGGCCGATGTACGGGAACTCGCCCAGCGTGGCCGTGGAGACGGGCAGCGTCTCGATGTCGAAGATGTTGCTGGTGGTCGCAGCGTCGGCGGCCGGTGCCGGCGTGTTGCCTGCTGCGGCATCGGTGGCCGGTGCGCTCGGCTCGGCCGGTGCGGGCGCGCGGTTGCACGCGCTGCCCAGCAGCAGGGCGAGGGTGGACAGGGCCAGGGCCGTGCGCTTGGTGACGGGTTGTACGTTCATGGAATGCTCCAACAAGGGAATCGCCCCGGATGGCGATGCAGGCCCGCCGGGGATGGGAAGAGGGATGCAAGAGTGCGCGAGGGATGCATCAACGCTGTGTCAGCAGCGGCGCATGCGGCAGGGGACCGGCGGGCAAGGGAGCGCGGCATCGTCGGCAGCGGGCGCGCGACGAAGCGGGGAAGGCAGGATGGTGGCCGGTGAACAGGCCGATGTGGAACGGCGTGGTGCTGCGGTCATTCAGTGCCCTGTCGACGTTTGGTCCAAGAGCCCCCTGTGCGCGCAGCATAGCAATTGCAACGCGGCATCAAAAGGCGATGTGGTGCACGGATATGAAAAAGGGCGGGACCTCGCGGCCCCGCCCTTGTCATGCCTGTCAATGTCGGTTCAGCAGATCAGCTGCGCAACCCGATGCCACGCCGCAGCAGCCACAGCGACAGCGCGGTGAGTGCGGCGACAAAGCCCAGCATCAGTGCATAGGCCACCCACAGCGGCACATCACTGCTGCCCAGCAAGCCGTAGCGGAAGGCATTGACCATGTAGAAGATCGGGTTGGCGTGCGTCATCGCCTGTGCCCAACCCGGCAGCAATGTCACCGAATAGAACACGCCGCCCAGGTAGGTCAGCGGGGTCAGGATGAAGGTCGGCACGATGGCCACGTCATCGAACTTCTTGGCATAGACCGCGTTGATGAAGCCGGCCAGCGAGAAGATCGTCGCGCCCAGCAGCACCGTGGTCAGCGTCACCAGCGGGTGTGGGATGCGCACGGGGGTGAAGAACATGGCAATCAGCAGCACGATCACGCCGACCATCAGCCCGCGCAGTACCGCACCGGCGACATAGCCGCCCAGGATCACCCAGTTCGGCATCGGGCTGACCAGCAGCTCTTCGATATGACGGCCGAACTTGGCGCCGAAGAACGAGGAGCTGATGTTGCCGTAACTGTTCTGGATGACGCTCATCATCACCAGGCCCGGCACGATGAACTGCATGTAGCTGTAGCCGCCCATATCGCCGATCTTCGAGCCGATCAGGCCACCGAAGATCAGGAAATACAGGGTCATGGTGATGGCCGGCGGCACCAGCGTCTGGCCCCAGATGCGCAGGATGCGGTTGATCTCGCGGCGCACGATGGTGCCCAGCGCCACCCAGTTGCGGTGGCTGTTGCTCACGGGAACGGGGGTACTCATGCGGCGGTGTTCTCCAGGTTGCCGGTCAGGCGCACGAACAGCTCTTCCAGGCGGTTGCTCTTGGTGCGCATCGAACGCACGCGGATGCCGGCCTCGCCCAGGGTTGCAAACACGCGGTTGAGGTCCATTGCGCGCGGCATGTCCAGGTCCAGCGTGTGGCTGTCGGTGGCGATCAAGGTGGCGCCTTCGATCTGCGGCAGCTGCGCGGGCAGTTCACCGTCGATGTCGAAGATGAAACCTTCCACATCGAGTTTGGCCAGCAGCCCGCGCATCGGGCCCTGCTCGACGATGCGGCCGTGGTTGATGATGGCCAGGTTGCGGCACAGCTGCTCGGCTTCTTCCAGGTAATGCGTGGTCAGGATGATGGTGGTGCCGGCGGCGTTGATTTCCTGCAGCGTCTTCCACATGTCGCGGCGGATTTCGATGTCCACACCGGCAGTGGGCTCGTCCAGGATCAGCAGGCGCGGGCGGGTCATCATCGCGCGGGCGATCATCAACCGCCGCTTCATGCCGCCGGACAAGGTGCGGCTCATCATCTGCGCCTTGTTCCACAAGTGCGCACGCTTGAGTTCTTCCTCGGCGCGCACTTCGGCCTCGGCACGCGCGATGCCGTAGAAGCCGGCGTAGTTGACCAGGATGTCGAAGGGCTTTTCAAACAGGTTGAAGTTGATTTCCTGCGGCACCAGGCCGATCAGGCGCATGGTTGCGCTGCGGTTGCCGACCAGGTCGGTACCGAACACTTCCACCTGGCCTTCACTGAGGTTGACCAGCGAGGAGATGATGCCGATCAGGGTCGACTTGCCGGCGCCGTTCGGCCCCAGCAGGGCGAAGAAATCGCCGGGGGTCACTTCCAGCGAGACGCCTTTGAGCGCCTGTACGCCGTTGTCATAGGTTTTGCGCAGATCGTGGACGCGCAACGCGGGCGCGACCGGGGGGATTCGGGAGTCCAAGCTCGGGCCTTCGCGCCGGGGTTACGGCGCCGGTTGGGTGCAAGGCCGCTATTATAGTTGGCCCCGTGGCCCATGCCCGGCTACACACTGTTCCTCCCCCGTGCCAATCCAATTCCCCCTCAAGCTGGTCGGCCGCCACATGCTGGCGCCCAGTGTCGGCCACTACCAGTTCGTCCGTGACGACGGCCAGCCGCTGGATTTCCAGCCCGGCCAGTTCATTCAGGTGCATTTCGACTACGCCGACGGCATCCCGACCAAGCGCAGTTATTCGCTGGCCACCATCCATGACCACGCCCTCGGGCCGGGGGATGCGGTGGATATCGCGGTGAGCTTCGTGCCCGGCGGCGCGGCCACCGCCCTGTTTGAAGGCCTGGCGCTGGGTGACCACATCACCGGCAGCGGCCCGTTCGGGCGGTTCTGCCTGAACCCTGGCGACCACAACAGCCGCTACCTGCTGGTCGCCACCGGCACCGGCGTCACCCCGTACCGCTCGATGCTGCCGCTGCTGCGCAAGGCCATCGAAGAGCGTGGCGTGGACGTGGTGCTGCTGCAGGGCGCACGCACGCCCGGCGAGCTGCTGTACAGCGAGGATTTCCAGGCATTTGCTGCTGCGAACCCGCGCTTCCGCTACATGCCGTGCCTGTCGCGCGAGCTGCCGGCCGACCCGCACCCGGACGTGCGCCAGGGTTATGTGCAGCAGCAACTGGCTGAAATCGCCCCCGACCCGGCCCGCGACATCGCCTACCTGTGCGGCAACCCGGACATGGTCGATGCCTTTGCCGAGGCACTGAAGGCCGCCGGCCTGCCGCCACCGCAGATCCGCCGCGAAAAATACGTCAGCAGCAAATAGGCAGCACGCGACTGCTGCACATGATGGGTTGCGGCGGCAGAAGGTGAATCACTTCTGCCGCCAGGCCCGCGCCGGCCTGCGCTGCCTTGTGGCGGCGGAACGACAGGTGCGGTCCCGTTGCCCTGCGGGCGCAAGCGCCGGAAAGCCTGGTCTTCTTTGCCACGCAATGTTCACTGATAGCTCATCGTGAACGTAGCGCGGCCGTTGGCAGTTCCGGTTGTCACGGTCTCTTCGGTCTGCACGTAGCTGCCCGTCAGCGGAATCACATGGGTGCCATTGCCGATGGAGGACAGCGCTTTCCACTGGTTTTCCGCGTTGGCGGCACTGGAATCCGGGCCATAGGAAATGATGTCGGATGCATGCTTGATGCGAATGCCGATGCCCTTCGCCGTGGAACCGGGGGCCAATGACAGCGTGTTGGAACGATTGGCTGGGTTGGTCTGGTCGGTGAGGGTCATGAATGCATTGGTCACCGCGCTCTGCGTGGCACCTGTGCACGTGAGCATGATGGAAAATGATTTTTCATCTGAGGTGCTGCCAACTCCCGAAAATCGGTTTTTGGGAATATTGCCCAGGGCAACTGGTGCGGGTTGATCTGCCACGCATGTGGGTAACTGGGGACGCACCGCTATGGCGCCTTCGAACCTGATGGTAGCTATCTGAGATGCCCCATTTTGCGCAAAGATAGCGGCTACTTCGCCGACGATTGTGCCGCCGCCGGTGATAGGCCCGATCTTCACCATCTCAACGGTTATCTGAGCACGTGTATTGATGGTTACCAAGGTTTCGGTGCCCATTGAAGACGACTGTGGCCAGTAGCCGGTAAGCGTTGTGCCGCTAGAAAAGCGGAAGCGCAGGCCTATGCCTGGGATGTCCGTCAAATAGGTCGAGTGCGGCCCAATACTCCCCACCGTTCCTAGAAACGTAATGAGTCGGGCTCCGCCCGCGCAACTGGCGCTGCCGCCTGTGCCGGAAAGGAAGAGTCCGGCCGAATGCAGTACGGTTCCGTCGTTCACTGTCGGATCGAAGCTGGGTGGGTTGAAGCCGGGGAGCGTGAACGGGAACGGGAACTGCTGACTGCCCCCCACGCTAGGTGTGCATGCAGCCCATGCCAACGTCGGAATCGAAAAAAGCACGACGGCCAGGCAGCGATAGATAGTGCGTTTCACGTTCATTTCCTGAAGGTTGTTGCTGTGGTGGCGAATTGAAACGTTGCGTCGCCGGGCAAGGGGCAGCCGTTGTCGATTGCGGGAAGATGCGCTTGCACCGCAAAGCGGAGCGGTTCAGCAGATTCGGCATGAAGCCAGGTTCTGCAGAATCCTCGTCCTGACTGCGCAGACTGCAATGCGCACCGAGAAGACATGGGATTTGGCATTGCCAGGATGAGGAGGCAACAATAAGTTGCCCGCCGTTGTGGGGTAATCGGCCAAGTCCCAAACGACTAGCCGAGTATTTAGGCCTAATCCGGCCGATAGATGGGCTGCCGTTCATGTCACCGGGAAACGTGAGGCTGCGCCGGGCGTGCTGCACAGGCGTGTATGGCCTCGCATCGGGGTGCTCAATCCCTGAATGGGAATGCATGTCCGCAGCATCCACCTGTCCACGATTCACGCGTTCGAGCGATAGCGGGCAGGAATTCCGAGATCAGGCTCGCCTCGGGAATATGCCAATCAGAAGCGCAGACGCGCGTTGGAAAGGGGCCGTCGATAGCCTGCGTTGCAGAACAATACGCGCGCTGCTGCCTGCCGAATCCATCAGCGCGCTTTCAACATCTACTCATGTCTGATCGAACCCGCCTCGATCAAGAGGCGGGCGGTGAATGATGCGGCTGCGACGTGCAGGGCGTCAGCTTGTGCGCCGTGCCAGTGCGGTATGGGCGAGTGCGTCGAGCACATCCACCTCGGGTGCCAACGCGCTGGCCTCGCTGTCGGCCAGCAGTTGCTCCAGGCGGGCACAGGCCTTGGCCACTTCATTTTCATGGACCAGCGCGAACGCACCGCGAATGGAGTGCAGGTGCGTGGCGACTGGCGTCTTCCAGCCCGCCCCGGCCAGGCCATCGTCAGCTGCGGACGCAGCCGTCAGCGCGGCACGGATGGCGGCCAGTGAGTCATCCAGCGATCCAAGCAGGGCGCCGTGAACGGCGGTCGGCAACGGGCCCTGCGTGATATCGACATGACGACGCGGGTTTGTATCGACGGGTGCGATCTGCCGCAGTTGTTGGCGCAGGGTGCGCTCCAGTGCGTCCAGCAGAATCGGCTTGATCAGCACCAGGTCGATGCCGGCTTCGCGGCATTGCCTGCGTTCCTGCTCGGAGGCATGCGCGGTGATCGCGATGATCGGCACGCGCACGCCTTGGTCACGCAGGCAACGCGCCAGCATGTAGCCATCCTTGCCGGGCATGTTGAGATCGGTCATCACGATGTCGTACGTCGTCTGATTGAACGCCATCAGCGCCGCATTGCCGTCTTCCACTTCGTCAGAGCTGTAACCCAGTGTCTGCAACTGCATGCGGATGAGCTGCCGATTGGCGGGATGATCGTCGGCCACCAGAATGCGCAACGCAGCATGCGGTGAGGCAAGCTCATGTGCTGCCAGAGCAGGCAACGCATCGTTGGCGTTGGGGCGCTCGCTGCTGACTTGCAGCGGCAGTTCCACGAGGAAGGTGCTTCCCTTCGCCGGCTCGCTATGCACGCTGATGCTGCCGTCCATCAGCCCGACCAGGCGCTTGCACAGCGCCAGCCCCAGCCCGGTGCCGCCATAGCGGCGTGCAATGGACGAGTCGGCCTGCGAGAAGGTCTGGAACAAACCGGCCTGCTGCTCGGCGGTCATGCCGATGCCGGTGTCGCTGACGCCGATGATGATCGGCGAATCGGCGCGGGAATCATCCTGCAGGTACAGCTCAAGCAACACCTCGCCGTGGGCGGTGAACTTGATGGCGTTGCCGACCAGGTTGTAGATGATCTGGCGCAGGCGCGTGGGGTCGCCGACGTAGGCCGGCGCCAGCGCATCGTCGATGCTCAGTTCCAGGTTCAGGCCCTTGCCGAGGGCCGTCGGCATGAACAGCGCCACGACCTGCCGGCCAAGCTCGGCCAGATCAAAGCTGATTGCCTCGATGGTCATCTGCCCCGATTCGACCTTCGAGAAATCGAGGATGTCATTGATGATGCCGAGCAGGCTGGACGATGACGATGTCACCGTATGCAGTTGCTCCAGTTGCTGGTCGGACAGCTGCGTGCGTTCGAGCAGCTCAAGGTTCCCCAGGATGGTGTTGAGCGGTGTGCGGATTTCGTGGCTCATGGTCGCCAGGAACGCCGATTTGGCGTGATTGGCGGCATCGGCAGCCTGCCGGGCCTGCTCCAGCTCATGCTGGGTTTTCTTGCGCAGGGTGATGTCCTTGAAGTTGCACAGCAGTACATCGGCGCCCTGGTACTTGGTGCGCACGCTGCTGACCAGCAGGTGGCAGCTGCTGCCATCCTGCATGGCCAGCTCGAACTCACGCTCACTGTGGCTGCCACGGCGGGTGTTGCCGGTGGCGAACAGCGCCAGCAACCGCGTGTGCAGCGGCGGGTCACTGCGCCGGGCGTCGTCGGCATAGGCACACATGGCTGCGTTCTGCAGCAGCACCTGTCCGCTGGAAACCGACAGCAGGGCCAGGCCGAACGGCGCGGTGGTCACCATGGTGCGGTTGAGGTCCTCGCTCTCGACGATGCGCTGCGAGCGTGCGTAGTCGGGCCTGAATATCCGGCGGTCAATGAAGATCAACACGCCCCACACGAAGCCGATCACCAGCAGCATTGCACCGATGTAGCTGAGCAGGCTTGGCCACAACGCCGCCAGGATGGTACGCCACGAGAACGCATGCACCAGTTTCCAGCCGCCGCGGGAAACGCCATCGGTGGCGATGAAATAGCCGTCGCGGTAATGCAGCTTTGCGGTGGTGCTGCCATCTAGAGTGCTGCCGATACGCAGGACATCGGCGCGGGTGCTTTCCGGTGCGTCTCCGAGCAGCAGCGTGTTGCGTGCATCCACGATCAGCGAGGCTTCGTGGGGATGGGTGCTGGCCAGCAGATCGGTGACCGGCTGGGTTGGATACGACGCTACGAAAATCGCGAACAGGCCATCGCCCGAGGCCGCGCCCTGCAGCAGGCGCATGGACAATCCACCCGTAAGCGCATCCGGCGCGGGCGGCAACCACCAGGGCACATCGGCATTGCGCAGGCGGCGCATGTTCCCGGGGCTGTCGAGTGGCGGCAGGTCCGGCGCGATGCGCTTGATCAGGCCCGCTGCGCCGTCGACGCTCAGTTCGCGCACGGCTTGTTCGTCAGGGACCGGCCCCAGGCCAATGAAACGATGGTCCGGACTGAAGAAGTAGCCGGTGGCCAGCAGCGCCTGTGAGTAAGCGCCACTTTGATAGCTGACATCGTCGGCCATGCGCAGGTACGGCGCGAAGTGCTCGGCTGGATGTTGTGGTGAGAGGTCGCCCAGCACCAGCACGGGCGGAAAGCTGCTGTTGCGTTGAAGCACCAGCTGCCCGTTGCCGCGGCTGAACTGCGCCATCAGCTCGGGGTCAGGCGTATGTCGCGACGCCCATGCGTACTCTTCCTGTTTGACGCTGATGCGCATGGCGCCTTCGCGCAGGGCAAACACCGATTGCAGTGCGGTGCGCCGCATCACGTAGTCGGCGTAGCGTTTGCCGACATAGTCCTTCACCTGCGAATGCACGATGACGGAAGTCACCGCGGCCAGCACCAGCGAGGTGACCACGCCGCCGACATACATCAACAGGCGCTGCCGCCGGCTGAGCAGGGTGAGTGCGCCATTGCCACCGGCGGCCGGCTCCTGGGCATGAGGCGATGGCATGGCCGGCTGCGTTGTCATCTGGTGCCTTCCCCGGGCGTAGTGGCACCTCATCATAGGGCTTGGGCCTGATTGCGGCACTGTCCTACCTTGGGTTCGGGAGATTCGGACTTGACCGATATGGGGTGCACAGGGGCGCTGGAACAATGACTCGCATCGAAAAGCACCGAGTCCTCTGCCCCCCCCCCGCACCGGGAGAAGCCAGTCATGAACGCTCTTGCACGCGCCGTATCGCCCATCGTCCACACCCGCCTTGTCCGCACCGCCCTGGTGGTGGACGGCAACGAATTGCATCAGCTGCCGCTGCTCAAGGCGCTGGCCGCTGCAGGGGTCAGTGAAGCCAAGGGCGTGCCCGATGGCAGCAGCGCGATGGACAGGCTGCGCGACCAGCAGTGGGACGTCGTCTTCCTTGACCTGGATGTGCAGGACATCACCGGCATGCAGTTGGTGGATATCCTGGCCGACCGCGGCAGCAAGGCCGGCGTGGTCATCATGAGCAACCAGTCCAGCCGCCTGCTGCATGCCGCCAGCAGCTATGTGCGTGGCCGCGGCTTGAATGTGATCGGCGCGCTGCGCAAGCCGTTGGACCCGCAGCTGATCCGTGACGTGATCGACGACTTCGCCCTGACGCAGGGCCGTGCGGTCAGCGGACAGGCCACCGTGCCGCAGGCGTTCACCGCCGAGGAGCTGCGCCACGCGCTGATGGCGCAGGAAATCAAGCCGTACTTCCAGCCGCAGCACAACGCTGCCGATGGTGCCCTGCGCGGCGCCGAGGTTCTGGCGCGCTGGCACCGCGCCGATGGCACCGTGCTTGGCCCGGCGGCGTTCCTGCCGGCGTTCGAGCAGGCAGGCCTGCTGGAGTGCCTGACCAACTACATGCTCACCTGCGCATTTGAAACCATGGTGACCGACGCGCATGGCTGCACGCGCCTGCTTGCGATCAACGTGCCAGCAACGGTTGCCCGTTCCACCCACTGGGCGCAGAGCATCGCCGACCTGGCCGGCGTGGCGGGCGTGGACCCGGGCCGCGTGGTCATCGAGATCACCGAAGACGGCGGCGCGCTGTGCAATGCGGCCTTGTCCGGTGCGGTGACGCAACTGCGGCTGCGCGGCTTCCAGTGCGCCATCGATGACTTCGGCAGTGGTGATTCATCGCTGGATCGACTGTTGTGCGTGCCGTTCAACGAGATAAAGATCAACCGCAGCATGTTGCTGCAGGCGCGTGAACACCCGCATGCACGCAGCGTGCTGGCCAGCATCATCGCCATGGGCAAGCAGCTGGTGGCAACGGTGGTGGCCGAAGGCATCGAGGACGAAGAAGACCTGGCGATGGTCCGCAACCTCGGCTGCCAGGTGACGCAGGGTTATCTGCATGGCCGGCCGATGTCGCGCGCGGCCTACATGCGCTACCTGCTGCGCAGCGAGAACGACTGATCCCGGTAGTCGCGTTGCGCATCACGGGCCCGCTCCTGCCCGGAACGGGAACGGACAATTGAAAACAAAAAAGGCCGGAAGCGCGGAGGACTGCGCTTCCGGTTTTTGCAGCCAAAAAGGCGAAACAAGCGTTGACCGGAGTGGCGCCTGCCACGCGACATTGCGCCGTCCTTCCCCGCGCCGTTGGAACAGGAAGACACCCGGGTAATGCGCCGCCGGAATGGCGTGGTGGGTTGGCTCTGCGTTTCTCCTGAAGCAGGGGTGGGGCGCGCCGGCCATTCATTGGCCGCGCCCCCTGTAGAAACCTCCCGTGCCTGCATCCAATACCGCTGCGCTGCATTCCCTCCGTATGCGATGCCGATGCCGGCGGGGTGTCTCCGAAGCCGTTCCAACAAGGTTCCTGTGAGCCGGAATGCTGCTCACAGCGGCAGAAAGAATGGCAGGAAGCGGAAGGCGAATCTCTGGTTTCGGATTGGTCTTAATTGCAGCGACAGGGCTTTCGGCCCCGGCCGATTATCCAAAAACAAGACGAATCCTAGACTTCTCCTGCCCTGACGAGAACCGCTGGCTGCGCTGGCATCCACACCGAAATCCAGGTTCTTGCGGCACTTTCCTTTCTTCCTTCCAGGACTACTGCAAATGAACAAGTTTTCTCTCGCCGCTGCCATTTCCCTCGCCGTCGCCATGGCTGCCCCGGCTGCACAGGCAGCGGATGGCAACATCGAATTCACCGGCGCCGTCATCGGCGTCACCTGCGTCATCAACGGCGGCGACAAGGATCTGAGCGTGGTGTTGCCACGGGTCTCGACCGCAGCCCTGGCCGACGTCGGTGCTGAAGCCGGCCGTACTCCGTTCATCATCCAGCTGACGGGTTGTGATGCGGGCGTGGGCAAGGTCTCCACGTACTTTGAAGGCGACAGCCATGTCGACGCGAGCACCGGCTATCTGAACATCGATGCCGGCGGTGCCGAGAACGTGCAGGTTTCGCTGCTCAACGATACCTACGGCGAGATCAAGGTCGGTGCGTTGCAGAACGAACAGAACTCGCAGCAGGTGATGGTCAACGCGGGTTCGGCCACTTTGAACTACTTCGCCCAGTACAAGTCGCAGGGTGCGGCCGGTGCCGGTGATGTGCGCACCCGCGTGCGTTACACCATTTCCTACGAATAAGCCGCTGCAGGCGATGACCCGGTCATCGCGCGACACGCTGTCCGGTTGTCCCGCCGCAAGGCGGGGCAACCCGGCGGCCAATGCAGGCCCCGTCTTTCCTGGAGAAATCGCATGACTCACGGTATCGGCAAATTGATGATGTCCACGCTGGTTGCGCTGTCCATTGCCGCGGTGCCGGCACAGGCGAGCGTGGTGATCGAAGGCACGCGGGTGATCTTTCCCGGCCAGGAGCGCGAGGTCACCATCAAGCTCAACAACGCCGGTGATCGGCCGGCACTGGTGCAGGCCTGGCTGGATGAAGGGGATGCTTCTGCCGCGCCGGAAACCCTGGCGGTTCCGTTCATGCTGACCCCGGCGATGTTCCGCCTGGATCCGGAAAAATCGCAAAGCCTGCGCCTGATCCATGACGGCACGACAATCGCGCGTGACAAGGAAACGCTGTACTGGCTCAACGTGCTGGAAGTGCCGCCGAAAGCCGGCGAAGACGTGAACCGGCTGCAGCTGGCGCTGCGGACGCGCATCAAGCTGATCTACCGGCCGCAGGGCCTGGCCGGAAACGCGGCCGACGCACCGGCGGCGGTGCGCTGGGAGCTGGTGCAGAACAGCGCCGGCAAGGGGTATGCACTGAAGGGCAGCAACCCCACGGCGTACTACGTGAACCTGGGCAGTGTGCAGCTCAGCGCTGGCGGCGCCGCGCTTGATGCGGGTGCCGGCCATATCGCGCCGGGCCAAAGCACGGTGTTCCCGGTGGCTGGCCTCAAGAGCGCCCCACATGGCGCGACGGAAGTCCGCTTCAGCGCCATCAACGATTGGGGCAGTGGCGTGCAGGGCGTCAAGCCCATCACCGCCGCGCCGGGGAACTGATCCCCGCGTCTGCGACCACTGTCCGGCATAGCCGTCTTCTGCAGTGTCTTGAGCTGCCCCTCGAATCAGGGGTGGCACAGGCCACCCATGGCCTGCGGCCGGGTGCATTCCAGCCGGCCACGGCAACGAGGGTCAACACGTGAATATCGCCAACGTCCACATCGCATCTGTTCTGCGCGTTCCGCGTCGGCAGCCACTGTCGCTGCTGATCGTGGCGGTGCTGGCGGCCCAGTGCGCGAACGTTGCGGCAAGCCAGACCGCTGCCGCTGCGGCGGCGATGGCGCCGGTCCAGTTTGACAGCGAATTCCTGGTGGCCGGCAGCGGGGGTGTGGACATCTCCCGTTTCGAGAAAACCAATGCGGTCCTGCCGGGCCTGTATCGCGTGGATATCCATCTCAACCAGAAGCCGGGCGTACGTGCCGATGTGCCGTTTCAGGCAGCACTGGGAACCACCGATGTGCAGGCCTGCTTTGATGCTGCGCTGTTGCAGCGGATTGGTATTGACCTGGAACGTTTGCCCGAGGACGTGCACGCGCGCCTGCAGGAACACTGTCTGCCCATCGCGCAGGCGGTGGCCGGTGCGTATGCCGATTTTGATTTCGGCGCCCAGCGGCTGGACCTGAGCGTGCCGCAGGTGGCCTTGCTGCATCGGCCACGCGGCCATGTGGATGCCTCGGCCTGGGATGCGGGCATCAATGCCACCGTGCTGGGCTACAACCTCAATGTGTACCGCCACGACAGCGATGCGATGGAGGGTGCCCGCACGCAGGGCCACCTTGGCCTGAACCTGGGCACCAACCTGGCAGGGTGGCGTGTGCGTCACGAAGGTTCCTACCGTTTCGGTGATGGTGGAAGCCGCAGTTACCAGGCCATCGCCAGTTACGCCAAACGCGAAGTTGCCTCACTGGCGGCGGAGTTGACGGTGGGCGAGGCCTATACCCGGGGCGACCTGTTCGATTCGGTCGCCTTCCGTGGTCTGCGCCTGGAAACCGACGAGCGCATGCTGCCGGCGTCGCTGCGCGGCTATGCGCCTACCGTGCGTGGCGTGGCAAACAGCAATGCCAAGGTGACGATCCACCAGAACGGCGTGTTGATCCATGAGTCGACGGTGGCGCCGGGTGCGTTCGAGATCAACGATCTGTATGCGACCGGCTACGGCGGTGACCTGCAGGTCACTGTGCTGGAAGCCGACGGCAGCCAGCGCGTGTTCTCCGTGCCGTTTGCCGCGGTGCCGCTGTCGCTGCGGCCGGGCAACCACCGCTTCAGCGCGGTGGTTGGGCAGCTGCGCGATGGGCACGGCGGGCAGGAGCCGATGTTCGCGCAGGCTACCTGGCAACAGGGCATTTCCAACCGCACGACCGGCTATGCGGGCCTTGCCGTGTCTTCGGGCTATTCCTCCGGAATTGTCGGTGCCGCGCTCAATACCCGGCTGGGCGCGGTGGGTGCGGACATCACGTTCTCCTCCACGCAGCTGCCGGGAAACCAGGACAGCCGTGGCGCGGCCTATCGCCTGAGCTACGCGCGTGACATCGCCAGCACGGGCACCCATGTCGCGCTGGCTGCCTATCGTTATTCGACCAGCGGCTTCCATGGGCTCGACGAAGCCGTGGCGATGCGCGCCGGCAGCGGCCGGGGGGCAGGCCCGCTGTCGCAGCAACAGCGCAACCGCGCTGCGCTCACCCTGGGCCAGCGTGCGGGCGAGCGTGGCCGCCTGAGCGTGACGGCGTCGCTTTCCGACTACTGGAACCGCACGGGTTCGGATGTGAACTACTCGGCCGGTTACAGCGGCAGCATCAACCGCATGAGCTACAGCGTGTCCGCCAACCGCGCCTACCTGGCCAATGGCAAAGCCGACACGCAGTACTACGCCGGCATCAGCATTCCGCTGGGCCGGTCGCGGCCGCAGACGCTCACCAGCAATGTTGCCCACGCCGGCAACGGGCGCAGCCAGATCCAGGCCGCGCTGGCCGGTGCGGCCGGCGAGGGCAGCGCCCTTTCGTATGGGCTGACCGCAAGCCATGCGCAGGAGACGGGCGGCCCGTCCGATTCGGCGATCAGTGCGAACCTGGCCTATCGCGCATCGCGGGCGGAACTGTCGGCCAGTGCATCGGCGGGCAGTGGCTATTCGCAGGCATCGCTGGGTGCGCGCGGCGCGGTGGTAGTTCACGCCGGCGGCTGGACGCTGTCGCAGCCGGTGTCTGAAACCTTTGGCATCGTCCAGGCCGACGACGCACACGGTGCACGCGTGCTGAGTGCCTCGGGCGTGAGCGTGGATCGCCGGGGGTACGCGGTCATCCCTTACCTGGCGCCTTACCAGATGAACGCCATCGAGCTCGATCCCAAGGGCTTGTCCACCGATGTGGAACTGAAAGTCAGTGGCCAGCAGGTGGTGCCGCGCGCCGGCGCCGTGGCCCTGGTCAAGTTCGCCACGGCGTATGGCCGCTCGGCGGTACTGGAGGTGCGGCGTGCCGATGGCTCGGTGCTGCCGTTCGGCGCCGACGTGCTTGACGAAGCCGGCCAGGAAGTCGGGGTGGTTGGCCAGGCGGGCCGCATCTTCGCCCGTGGCCTGCAGGAGCGGGGCCGTTTGACTGTCCGTTGGAGCGACGCGGCTGACAGCATCTGCAGCATTGACTACGACCTGCCGCAGCGCACGCACGCGGACGCGGGCATCCAGACCATCGCGGGCCGCTGCCGCCCAGAAGGGGGCCTACAGTAAGAGCCGGCATCCTCACCTCAGTGGACCGGCCGGCAAGGGGTGGGAATTGCCCGCTGGGCCGGGCCTTGTCATAGAATCCGCGAACACATGAATGGCATGTGTGCGGATGCGCGGCGGCCAGGCCACTGCCTTCCAGCCGGCGGCGGGTCCAAGAGGGGATGCGATGGAAGGCTTCAAGATCCGCGTGGTGCTGGCCGATGACCACCCCGGCATGATCGCAGGGGTAAGCCACGAGCTTTCCTCCGTCCCGACCATCGAGCTGGTGGGCACGGCCAACGATTCCACCTCATTGATGGCGCTGCTGGCGCAGATACCGTGCGAGGTGGTGGTGTCGGACTACGCCATGCCTGCCGGTGACGTTGGTGATGGCATCACCTTGTTCGGGCTGATCCATCGTCGTTATCCCGGTGTCCGCCTGGTGGTGCTGACCATGCTCGACAACCCGGCGATGCTGCACACGCTGGTCAGCCAGGGCGTGCAGTGCATCGTCAGCAAGGCCGACGCAGTTGGCCACCTTGTGCCGGCCATCCACGCGGCACGCACCGAAGGCCGCTACTACTCGCCCTCGGTGGAGAAGATCATCCGCAATACCGAGATGGGCCGCCGTGGTCGCAACCCGGAAGGCGTGCTCAGCCAGCGCGAGACCGAAGTGGTGCGCTTGTACGCCTCGGGGTTGACCGTCAACGAGATCGCCGAGCGCCTGCATCGCAGCAAGAAAACCATCAGCACCCAGAAAGCCATGGCGATGGAGAAGCTCGCCATCGAGCGCGATATCGACCTGCTGCGTTATGCCATGGAGAACGGCCTGGCGCCGCCGGCAAGCGTTGGCCCGGGCCAGGCCGAAACCAGCTGACGCTTTCGTGGCAAGGCCCACTCACGCGGGCGTCTGTTCGGCCGTCGCTTCATCCTGTGTGCCAACACCGGAAGCGCTGGCAGGCACTTTCTGCCATTCGCGCATGATCTGCTGCCGGCGCTGCGGCGATGCATACATGAAGTGATTGAGGGTGTTGAGAAAATGACCTTTCTGCTGGGCGGAAAGGTGTGAGAACTCGATGAGAAGCTGCCGCACTTCGGCGATCTTCGTATTGGTCAAGGTCTGCTCTCTTTGTCGCTGCCTGCTGCGTGTTGATACCCGGTTGGAAGCATCATCGGGAGTGCTCTGTCGCCCCAGCAGCCGAGTGACAAGACCGGAAGTAAGCTAGTTGTTGGCCAGGCCCCCGTCCATCGGACCAGCGCCGAAATTCTCCTGTTGATTTCAGCCTGAAGGTAGCCGGGTGCGCAGCGGGCCAATCGCCCTGTGCGCAAAGGAACCGGCGCGGTGTGGGGGTTGCCACGGCCGACCGGGGAACGCAGTTCGAGCGCAAAGTTCGGATTTTTCCTAGCGTTATGCGGCACGCAATAGGACACAGTGCGCTTACCTTGTCCTGCGACGCGCCATACAGTCTTCCCCTGGATTTGACCACCCTCGCGCGGGTCACCGCTCCGGCATTTCCAGTGCCTGCAAGTGATCAGGCGGCCGATGCGGCCCTCATGCGCTTTCCCTTTTTCCTACCAGTTCATCAGCCATGAAACCATTCAGTCTCCGTGTCGTTGTTGCCGACGATCACGCCGCCGTACGTGCAGGCATCCACCATGCAATCGTCTCCGGTGGTGCTGCTTCCATCATGGGCACGGCGCGCAATTCCACCGAGCTGCTGGAGGTGCTGGGCAAGGGCGCATGCGACGTGCTTGTCTGCGACTACTCCATGCCCGGTGGCCGCTACGGCGACGGCGTCACGCTGTTCCGGTTGATCAAGCAACGCTATCCGCTGGTCAAGATCGTGGTGCTGACCATGCTGGAAAACCCCGGCATCGTGCATGCGCTGTTGAAGCTGGGCATCACCTGCGTGATCAGCAAGACCGATTCCATGAGCCACCTGATGCCGGCCGTGCATGTTGCCTATGCCGATGGCCGTTACCTGTCGCCGACGATCACCGCGATCATGGAAACCGTGGCCCCCGGCGGGCCGGAACTGCACTCGCTCACCGGGCGCGAACTGGAAGTGGTGCGGCTGTATGTGTCCGGCTTGACCGTCAACGAGATTGCCGAGCGGTTGAACCGAAGCAAGAAGACCATCAGCACCCAGAAGGGCGCCGCCATGCTCAAGCTTGGCCTGCGTCGTGACGTGGACCTGCTGCGCTATGGCATTGAAACCGGCCTGGTCGCCGCCGACCCTGGCGCAATGCCGTCGCGTTTCCAGTAAGCGCGCAGGTTCTGCAGCATCGCCCCGCCGTGCTGTCGGGCATGGTTGAGGGAGCAACGGGCAACATCGCAACGCTTTGGCCCGGCAAGGCATTCGGATGCCAGTGCCGCTTCCGATTCGATACACACCCCGCTGCGTGGAAAGAACGAGCCCCCTTGCTGGTTAAGCGCATTGGTGCCATAGGGCCAGCGGTGGGGAATGTGCCTGCTGCGCGGGTGATGCGCTTGGACGGCCCTGTGCATGACTCGCGTGCGGGATTCGCAGGCGCAGCTCTGGCGCAACCCCATGTAAAGCGAGCTTGACAGGCATCAATGTGCCGGTGCAGGATGTGTAAAGCGTCCTTTACATTATTCCATGGGGCGAGTTCATCCGGATGGTGTGATCGCTTCGGCTGCCGTCATCGGCAACGCGGCAACGGGACGTCCGGAAGTCGTTCACTGCAGGGTTGATCGGGAGCGGAAATGCGCCGTAACACGCAGTCCCTTTGGTTGTTCTCCAGTGCCTTGTTGCTGGTCGGTACAGCTGTAGCCGTGATGCAGCTGGCCCAGTTCTCCGGCAACGCAAAGTTGTCCGGTGTGTTGTTCGGCATCGCCACGGGCCTGGGTATTGCCGCCGTGCTGCGGCGACTGATGCCCGAAGATTGCGATGCCGCACCACCTGCGCTGCGCCGGCGTTATACCCGCGAAATCATCATTGCCATGCTGGCGTATACGCTGTTGCTGGTGGTGTCCCTTGTGCTGCTGAAACAGGTTGATGGCGCGCTGCTGCGTGCGCTGATCGCACTGCTGCCGGTGCCGCCCATCGTGCTGGTGCTGCGGGCAATGATCCGTTACATCCGCGATGTCGATGAACTGCAGCAGCGCATTGAGCTGGAGGCAGTGAGCTTTGCCACGGCATTCGTGTCGCTGGTGTACCTGACGGGGGGCTTCCTGCAGTCGGCCAAGGTCATTGACGTACCATCCAACGTGGCAATGATCTGGGTGTTTCCGCTGGTCTGCCTGGCCTATGGGCTGGCCAAGGCCGTGGTTGCGCGGCGTTATCACTGAGGTGGGCTGATGGACAACCGCCTGCGTGAACTGCGCGAGGCCCGGGGCTGGTCGCAGGGGCAGCTTGCCGAACACCTGGAGGTGTCCCGGCAGACCATCAATGCGCTGGAAACCGGGAAGTACGACCCCAGCCTGCCGCTGGCGTTCCGTATTGCACGTCTGTTCGGGGAAAGGATCGAGGCGATCTTCTTCCCGGATGTCACATAGCCGGCCCGGCTGCGTCCGGGTATTGGCAGAACCGTTGTCTGTTTTTTCAATCAATCGAGGGGGCTGTTCCGATGATGTCCCGCAAGACCCAAACCCTTCTGGCGATCGCGGTGATCGCCGGCCTTGTTGGCTACCGCATGACGCGGCCCGCAGCGGATGCCGATACCGGCGCATCCCAACCGGCCGCCGGGCAGGTGGTTGCCAGCGCCAAGCCGCTGGCATTGGGCAGCCTGCGCTTCCAGCCGTGCAGCCTCAGTTCGTCCTTCAGCAAGGACAGCGTGGAAGCGCAGTGCACCACCTTCGAGGTGCCTGAGGACCGGGCAAACCCGTCCGGCCGCAAGGTGCCGCTCAACATCGCCCTGCTGGCACCGGAGAAGGAAGGCGACCTGCAGGCGGATCCGCTGTTCTTCCTGGCCGGCGGCCCGGGCCAGTCGGCGGTGGACAGCTTCCAGCAGATGACGCCGGCATTCAAAGAGCTGCGCAAGCATCGCAATGTGATCCTGGTGGACCAGCGCGGCACGGGCCAATCCAATCTGCTGGCCTGTGAGGCATCGCCGGATGCCGCAACCACGCCGGAATCCTACGGCGCAGAAGCGGCCAAGTGCGCAGCGGAGTTGTCGAAGAAGGCCGACCTGCGCTTCTACACGACGACCGAGGCGGTTGCCGACCTGGATGCCGTGCGCGCGGCCATCGGTGCGGCGCAGATCAATCTGTACGGCGTGAGCTACGGCACACGGGTTGCCCAGCAGTACGCCATGCGTCATCCGCAGCAGACACGCAGCATCGTGCTCGATTCGCCGGTGCCCAACAGCCTGCAGCTGGGCAACATCTTCGCCCGCAACCTGGACGATGCATTGGCGCTGCAGTTCGCCCAGTGCAGCAATGTTGCTTCCTGCAAGGACAAACTCGGTGATCCGCGTGCCGAACTGGACACCCTGCTGGCCAGGCTGCGTGCGCAGCCGGTGGCGGTGACCTACCGCGATGCCGCCAGCGGTGAACAGCGCCAAGGCCAGCTCACCGCCGAAACCGTGGCCGGGCTGGTGCGCATGTACGCCTACATGCCCGCTGCCGGCGCACTGCTGCCGAAGCTGATCCATGAAGCCGGTGCCGGCCGCTACGAAAACCTGATGGCCTTGTCGCAGATGCTGCAGAGTGACATGAAGGACAGCATGGCCATGGGCATGCAGCTGTCGGTGGTCTGCAGCGAGGACAGCGAAGGCATGGCCGCTGCCGGTGGCGACGAGGACACCGTGCTCGGCAACCAGATGGCACAGGGCATGGCCGCGATGTGCAAGGTGTGGCCGAAGGGCAGCGCACCGGCGGATTTCCATCAGCCGCTGGCCACGCAGGTGCCGGCGCTGGTGCTGGCCGGCGAGTTCGACCCGGTGACGCCGCCGCGTTATGGCGAGCAGATCGTCGAGCACCTGCCCAACAGCCGCCTGTTCGTACTGCGTGGGCAGGGCCATGCCGTGCTTGGCGCTGGCTGCATGCCCAAGTTGTTCGCCCAGTTTGTTGAAAAGGCCGATGCCAAAGCACTCGATGGTGCCTGCCTGGACAAGCTCAACTACGTGCCGCCGTTCACCAGCTTCAATGGCTGGGAACCGTGATGTCATCGCATTGCCAAGGAATCCGCTGAAATGATCGTTGCAGAACGACTCCGCAAGACCTTCCCCGGCAAGGGCAAGGACAAGACCCCGGTGATCGCCGTGGACGAGGTGGGCTTCACCGCGCATGACGGCCAGATCACCGGCCTGCTCGGCCCCAACGGCGCCGGCAAGACCACCACGCTGCGCATGCTCTACACGCTGATGACGCCGGAGAGCGGCCGCGTGCTGGTCGATGGCATCGACCCGGTGGTCGACCCGAACGCGGTACGCCGCAGCCTGGGCGTGCTGCCCGATGCGCGTGGCGTGTACAAGCGTCTGACCGCCCGCGAGAACATCGACTATTTCGGCGAACTGCATGGCATGTCGGCGGCCGATATCGCCAGCCGCACCGCTCGGTTGGCGGCGGCGTTGCAGATGGAGGATTTCCTAGACCGCAGCACCGAGGGTTTCAGCCAGGGCCAGCGCACCAAGACCGCCATCGCTCGTGCGCTGATCCACGATCCGCGCAACGTCATTCTCGACGAACCCACCAACGGACTGGACGTGATGACCACCCGTGGCCTGCGCGGCTTTTTGAAGGAGCTGCGCGAAGAAGGGCGCTGCGTGATTTTCTCCAGCCACATCATGCAGGAGGTGGCGGCGCTGTGTGATCGCATCGTCATCATCGCGCATGGCCGCGTGGTGGCGCAGG
The DNA here is from genome assembly GCF_056759635.1 of Stenotrophomonas sp. STEN056. Classification (NCBI taxonomy): domain Bacteria; kingdom Pseudomonadati; phylum Pseudomonadota; class Gammaproteobacteria; order Lysobacterales; family Lysobacteraceae; genus Stenotrophomonas; species Stenotrophomonas sp. STEN056. Next base: position 7,018 of record NZ_JBRRDL010000002.1, on the reverse strand, counting down.
GCACGCCGGATGAACTGCGCGAGCAGGCGCATGAGTCCAACCTGGAAGATGCGTTCGTCAAACTGATCGGCAGCGAGGAGGGCCTGCACGCATGAGCCGGATTGGATTCTTCAGCAACATGTGGACGGTGATGCACAAGGAAATGCGCGATTTCTCCCGCGACCGCCGCACCTTCCTGCTGACCTTGTTGACCGCGCCGCTGCTGTACCCGCTGTTGTTCCTGGGCATGAACAAGCTCACCAACCTGCGTGCCGAAACGCAGCTGGACAAGGACATGACGGTGCCGGTGGTCGGCATGCAGCAGGCGCCGAACCTGATTGCCTTCCTCGCCAGCCGGGGCATCAACGCCACCGAGGCAACGGCCGATTACGAAGCGCGCATCCGCGACCAGAAGGACGACGTGGCCCTGGTGATTGCACCGGGCTTTGCCGATGATTGGCATGAAGGCAAGCCGGCCAAGGTGGAGATCGTGGCCGACACCACGCGCCGTACCGGCGATGTGCAGGTTGCCCGCGTGCGCAACACGCTCAATGAGTATGGCCAGTCGGTGGGTGCGCTGCGCCTGCTGGCACGTGGCGTCAGCCCGATGGTCGCGGCACCTGTGAATGTCGGCATGCGTGACATGGCCACCGCCGAAGCCAAGCGCGGCATTTTCCTGTCCTTCGTGTTGCCGCTGATGCTGATGCTGACCGCCTTTGTCGGGGGATCACACCTGGCCATGGACACCACCGCCGGCGAACGCGAGCGGCAATCGCTGGAGCCCCTGCTGGCAACACCGGCATCGCGCAGTGCACTAGTCAGCGGCAAGATGCTGGCCGCGGTGCTGGTGGGCTTGGCTTCGATGTTGCTGATCCTGTTGTCCTTCAAGGTGAGCGCCAGCCTGGGCAGTGGCATGGCGCGCTCGCTGGACGTGAGCTTCACGGCAATGGGCAAGCTGCTGGTGATCCTGCTGCCGCTGGTGGTGATTGGTACCGCGTTGCTCACCTGCCTGGCGGCCAGTTCCAAGAGCATGAAGGAAGCACAAAGCCATATCGTGTGGCTGATGCTGCTGCCGATGCTGCCCGGCTATGCGCTGATGGCCTACCCGCTGAAGGACACGCAGTTGTGGCAGTACGCGGTGCCGTTTCTGTCACAGAACCAGATGCTGGTGAAGGTGACGCGCGGTGAGATGCCCTCGGCCGAGCAATGGATGGTGTACCTGGGCGCATCGGCATTGTTGGGGCTGCTGCTGTGGTTGGTGGCGGTATGGCGTTATCGCCAGGAGCGGTTGGCGATTTCGGCTTGATGCTCACCCTGCCGGCACCGCGCAAGAAACGCTGAAGCAAAGGCCCGGATCACTCCGGGCCTTTCTTTTGGCCGGGTGGTGAGTGGCGTGGCAGTGGTTTCGTGTTGCAGGAGCAGAAGCCGAAGCGCTGCCCTCATCCGTCCTGCGGACACCTTCTCCCGCACGCGGGAGAAGGGAAAAGGCCAAGGCCAAGGCCAAGGCCAAGGCCAAAGCCAAAGCCAAGGCCAAGGCCAAGGCCAAAGCCAAAGCCAAGCGCAGGTGCAGGTGCAGGAGTGATGCCGGAGAGAGTCGCTGCAATCGCAGACAAGTCCCCTCTCCCGCGTGCGGGAGAGGGGTAGGGGTGAGGGGAAGCTTTTGACCTTCCGATGCCATCGCATCACCAAAACCCAAAACCCAAAACCCAAACACCGGCAGCGAACGTCCAGCCAAAGAAAAAGCCCGGATCGCTCCGGGCTTTTCCATGAAACGCTTGAATCCGCGCGCTTACTTGTTCGGTGCAAACGCCAATGTGCGGCGGCTGGTCACCGGAGCGGAGATCGGCTCGAACTTCCAGCGGCGCACCGCGCTCAGTGCTTCCCGGTCGAACACGCGGGCCGGGGTGGCGCGCAGCACGCGGGCATCGGTGACCGAGCCGTCAGTGCCGACGGTGATTTCCACCAATACCTCGCCCGAGGTCCCCGAACGCAGGGCATCAGGTGGGTAGCGCGGCGCCGGGGTACTGACCGCACGCAAGGTCGGTGCAGCTGCCGGGGCCGCCGGCTTGGGGGTCGTGGCCTGCTGGGCGGCGGCCTGGGCGGCACTGCGCTGTTCGGCTTCGCGGCGCGCAGCGGCCTGGCGCTCGCCTTCCAGGCGCTCGCTTTCCTTGCGCGCGGCTTCCTGGCGGGTGGCCAGCTGCTGGGCAGCGGTGGCTTCGGCGGCCTGCTGCTGGGCCAGGCGCTGCTGCTCGACCTGCTGCTTGGCGCGGGTTTCGGCGTCCTTCCTGGCCTTGTCGGCCTCTTCCACGGTGCGACGCTCGGCAACCTGCATGCCGCCGGTGACGCCCTGCTTCAGGCGCGGCAGTGCCGGTGCGCTCGGGTCCACTTTCTCCACCAGTGCGATCAGGCGCTGGGCTTCGGTGAAGTCTTCGCGGCCAAGGGCCTGCTCGGCGGCGATCAGCGTATAGGGCTGCAGGTCGGTCAACGCGCTCTTGATCGAGGCATCGTCGGGCAGCTTGTCACGCAGGGCCAGGTAGTACTCCATGGCGTTGTCGCCGGCCGGGGCGTACATGCGGTTCTCGCGCAGCGCGGTGCTGGCCGAGTCGCGCAGCTGGCTGGTATCCATGCCCTGCACCTTGTCGGCGGCGGCCGGTGCGGCAGGGGCCGGTGCGGCCGCCGGTGCGGCGGCATCGGTGCCGGCAGCCGGGGCCGCGGTTTCATCCTTGCCGGAACAGGCGGCAAGCGAGGCCAACAGAAGCGCGGGCACCAGCAGACGCAGCTTGCCCTGGATCATGACGTGCGACATCAAACATCCCCTTGAACGACGAACGTGAAGCGCCTTCCGCCCTGGTCCAGGGCAGGTGGCGCGGCACTCCCGATGCCTGCGCCAACCGGCTGCGAACGGCGAATCTAGCATCGCCGGCACGGCCTGCGTGAGCAGGCCGTGTTTGCTGGATGAAAGGGTGATGGGTATCACATATATGTGCTACCCACCACGGCCGCTTCAGTGGGCTGCGTTGTTCTTGGCGTGGCTGTTGGACATCAGCTTGTCGGTCCAGGCGATGCCGATGGCCGAGAGGATGAACACGCAGTGGATGATGGTCTGCCACATCACGCCGGCCGAAGTGAACTTGGTGCAGGCGGACTTGGCGGCCAGCAGTTCCGGGGTGCACAGCGGCATGCCCAGCTGGCCGGCTTCGATGAAGGTCTTGAGCAGGTGGATCGAGGAGATGCCGATGATCGCCATCGCCAGCTTCACTTTCAGCACCGATGCGTTGACGTGGCTCAGCCATTCCGGCTGGTCCGGGTGGCCCTGCAGGCCCAGGCGCGAGACAAAGGTTTCATAGCCGCCGACGATCACCATCACCAGCAGGTTGGAGATCATCACCACGTCGATCAGGCCCAGCACGATCAGCATGATCTGCTGCTCGCCCAGGTCGTTGGCGCCGTGGATCAGGTGCCACAGTTCCTTGCCGAACAGATAGACGTAGACGCCCTGCGCCGCGATCAGGCCCAGGTACAGCGGCAACTGCAACCAGCGTGAGGCGAAGATCAGGGTGGAAAGCGGGCTCAACGGTTTGTGTTGGGACATTGGAGGGATGGTGCGTTGCGGAAATGCGGCAGATTACCGGGCGTCCCAAACGCTGCCAAGCGGCTATCGTGGAGGCCCCCTCAAGTGGCTTGCAGGAGCGTATTCATGATTGACCTCTACTACTGGCCCACCCCCAACGGCCACAAGATCACCCTGTTCCTGGAGGAGGCCGGGCTGGAGTACCGCATCCGCCCGGTCAACATCGGCAAGGGCGACCAGTTCCTGCCCGAGTTCCTGGCCATCTCCCCCAACAACAAGATGCCGGCCATCGTTGACCATGCCCCGGCGGATGGCGGTGCACCGCTGAGCGTGTTCGAGTCCGGCGCCATCCTGCTGTACCTGGCCGAGAAGACCGGCCGCTTCCTGCCGGCCGATCCGCGTGGCCGCGCCGCCACGCTGGAATGGCTGTTCTGGCAAATGGGCGGGCTGGGCCCGATGAGCGGGCAGATGGGCCACTTCAATGTCTACGCGCCCGAACGCATCCCCTATGCCATCGAACGCTATGGCAGCGAGGTGCGGCGCCTGCACCGGGTGATGGACAAGCGTCTGTCCGAATCGGAATACCTGGCCGGCGCCGAATACGGCATCGCCGACATGGCCAGCTACCCGTGGATTGGCGCCTATTCCAAGCTGCCGGCCGATTTCGATGCATTCCCGTACCTGGCGCGTTGGCACAAAGCCATTGCCGAACGCCCGGCCACGCAACGCGCCTATGCCATCGGGCCGGGCGTCAATCCCGACGCCGGCAAGCCGTTGAGCGAGGAAGAGCGCGCGCAGTTGTTCGGCAAGCGGGACTAACGTCAGGGGCAGGGGTGCTGGCGCTCGGCTAGGATGGCGCGATCCGTGCTGTCTTCGACAGGAATTCCATGCGCCCCTTGTTCCTTGCCCTTGCCATGATCCTCGCCACCCCCGCCGTCCACGCCGAAAAACTGACCCTTGAGGCCATCACCGGCAGCGCGCCGCTGTCCGGCCCCACGCTGATGAAGCCCAAGGTTGCACCGGATGGCTCACGCGTGACCTTCCTGCGCGGCAAGGACAGCGACCGCAACCAGCTGGACCTGTGGGAGTACAACATCGCCAGCGGCCAGACCCGGCTGCTGGTCGATTCCAAGGTGGTGCTGCCCGGCACCGAAACCCTGAGCGACGAAGAAAAGGCGCGCCGCGAGCGCCAGCGCATTGCCGCGCTGAGCGGCATCGTCGATTACCAGTGGTCGCCGGATGGCAGGACGCTGCTGTTCCCGCTGGGCGGCGAGTTGTACCTGTACGACCTGGGCAAGCAGGGCCGCGATGCGGTGCGCCAGCTCACCCACGGCGAAGGTTTCACCACCGACGCCAAGCTCTCGCCCAAGGGCGGCTTCGTCAGCTTCGTGCGCGCGCGCAACCTGTGGGTGATCGATCTGGCCAGCGGCAAACAGCTGCAGCTGACCACCGACGGCAGCGCGGTCATTGGCAACGGCGTGGCCGAGTTTGTCGCCGACGAGGAAATGGACCGCCACACCGGCTATTGGTGGGCACCGGATGACTCGGCCATTGCCTTTGCCCGCATCGACGAATCGCCGGTGCCGGTGCAGAAGCGCTACGAAATGTATGCCGACCGCGTGGAGATGATCGAACAGCGTTACCCCGCTGCCGGTGATCGCAACGTGCTGGTCAAGCTGGGCGTGGTTGCCCCGCGCGACGGCGCCGCCCCGCAATGGGTGGACCTGGGCAAGGAGCAGGACATCTACCTGGCCCGCGTCACCTGGCGCGACCCGCAGCACCTGACCTTCCAGCGCCAGAGCCGCGACCAGAAGCAGCTTGAGCTGATCGAGGCCAACCTGGCCGATGGCAGGCAGCGCACGCTGGTCAGCGAAATCAGCAAGACCTGGGTGCCGCTGCACAACAGCCTGCGTTTCCTCAAGGACGGGCGCTTTGTGTGGTCGTCCGAACGCAGCGGTTTCGAGCACCTGTACCTGGCCAGCGCCGACGGCACGCAACTCACCGCGTTGACCTCCGGCAACTGGCCGGTGGACGAACTGCTGGCCGTGGACGAAGACGCGGGAACGGCGTATTTCCGCGCCGGTGTGGAATCACCGTTGCGCAGCGAAATCTATGCGGTGCCGCTGGCCGGTGGCACATTGAAGAAGCTCTCGCACAGCGCCGGCATGCACAGTGCCGCGTTCGCCAGCAACGCCAGCGTCTACGTGGACAGCTGGTCCAACAGCACCACGCCGCCACAGATCGAGCTGTACCGCGCCAATGGTGAAAAGATCGCCACGCTGCTGGACAACAACCTGGCCGATCCCAAACATCCGTACGCGCAGTACCTGGAGGCACAGCGCCCGGTGGAGTACGGCACGCTGACCGCCGCCGATGGCAAGACCGAGCTGAACTACAGCCTGATCAAGCCGGCCGGTTTTGATGCATCCAAGCGGTACCCGGTGGCCGTCTATGTGTACGGCGGCCCGGCCTCGCAGACCGTGACCGACAGCTGGCCCGGCCGCGGCGATCACCTGTTCAACCAGTACCTGGCGCAGCAGGGTTATGTGGTGTTCTCGCTGGACAACCGCGGTACACCGCGTCGCGGCCGCGATTTCGGCGGCGCGTTGTACGGCGTGCAGGGCACGGTGGAAGTGGCCGACCAGCTCAAGGGCGTTCAATGGTTGAAGTCGCAGCCGTGGGTGGATGGCAAGCGTATCGGCGTGCAGGGCTGGTCCAACGGCGGCTACATGACACTGATGCTGCTGGCTAAGGCATCGGACCAGTACGCCTGCGGTGTGGCCGGCGCGCCGGTCACCGACTGGGGCCTGTATGACACGCACTACACCGAGCGTTACATGAACCTGCCGGCGGCCAATGTGGCCGGTTACACCGAAGGCCGCGTGCTCACCCACATCGACGGCCTGACCTCGCCGCTGCTGCTGGTTCACGGCATGGCCGATGACAACGTGCTGTTCACCAACTCGACCAGCCTGATGAGCGCCCTGCAGAAGCGCGGCCAGCCGTTCGAGTTGATGACCTACCCGGGCGCCAAGCACGGCTTGTCCGGTGCCAACGCGCTGCACCGCTACCGCATTGCCGAGAACTTCCTGGGCCGTTGTTTGAAGCCTTGATTGGCGGCTGGTGCGCTCTGCATGGCGGCACTAGCTCACAAGCCGAGCTGCGCCCGGTGAGCAGAGATGCATCCCTTCTCCCGTTGACGGGAGAAGGTGGTGCGAAGCACCGGATGAGGGCGCTGTTCGCATTGCCGCAGGAGCCACGCACTGGGATAAAACTCCGGCGGGTTGCTGATTCAAGACAAGCCTGGAAGCACCCCTCCCCAACCCTCCCCTTGCTGGCGCAAAGGGAGGGAGCTCAAACAGCACCCCCTCCCCGGGGCGCGGGGGGGGGGGGGGGGGGGGGGGGGGGGGGGGGGGGGGGGGGGGGGGGGGCGGGCCGCCCGGCCGGGCCCCCGCGCGGGGGGCGGGG